>NZ_JAQUZF010000053.1:0-17049 GCF_028691475.1 Anaeromusa sp. | reverse complement strand
CGATTGGTGTGTAGCAACTTTAATTGTATGTGAGTTATTTACTTTATGCTCATTTTTTTGTGCAAAAAAATGTTGAGGTAAACATGCTCTTGCGTGCTTACCCCAACATTTATTATAGAACCGAAATGCATATACCGTCTTCTTCGAAGAGGAAGAGAAGATAAATTCATTCTGGTATGTTAAAAAAGCCGCGCAACTGCGCGGCTTTTTGCATAGGAGAGACCATATCGGTGTTGTGCTTGGAGGGGCTCAAATACAATAGAAGCCCCGTAGACCTCATTCGTACCCTCTGATTACTCCCTCTACTCTTGTTAACATTCTGTCTTTCCTAGGCTTCGCTTTTAAAAGTCCAAGCCTCTTGAAGCTGCGAGGCGAAGCCGCGAACTTCTTCAAGATTGTGCGTGGAGGCAGCGGAGACTTCTTCTTGCAGCGTGGGTACAATCCACTCTTTTTGCTGAGCCAGAAGATGCAAAGAAAGCAGAGAGTGAACAACGATTAAAACGTCTTCTTCTTGACGAACCCATTTTGCTAAGAGCTGCACTACCTGCTGTAGGTCCCACTCATCCCAGAAAACACGGCCGTAAAATAGAGCAATTTTGGCTCTCACCGTCGGTTGGGTGATTTTAGAAAGCTCATATACTAAAAGGCGCTTATAAGGAGAGAGAAAAAGAGGGCGCTCTTGGGTAACGCGATCAACGAGCTCTGCGGCCAGCGTGCGGATATGCGCTTCTTCATGCGTTAAGCCGCGCATGATTTCATCCATAACAAGGGGATCGGCGGCCGCCACTTCGGGGAGCCGTTCAAAAAGATCATGCGCTTCTGCGGTGTTTTCGGTGAATAATTCCCATGGCACTGACAAAATAATAGCCTCCTTATAACTTGGCTGTATAATTTTTACACTAAAAGAGGATTAAGGCGATACGGTTGACGAAATTAATAAAGTTAGCATAACACGACTTGGGCGCAACTGCAAGAGAGACCTTGAAGCGTTGCAAATGCTGGCGAAGCGTTTCTTGACGCGGTGATTTTAAAAGCGAAATTAGCCGCTGCTGAAGCGGGAAGAAAGTGGTTTCTTGCTTTCAATCCGCTAGAAAACAAGGAATTGAGCGGATAAACACGAATGTATTTTTACTAGTAGGACGAGATATGGAGGGTTCAGTAATGAGCGTACGGAAAAAAATGGTTCTTTCCTTTTCTGGTTTGTTTGCCTTGATACTGCTGCTTGTTTCGGCAGGCGGATATATTTTTGTTAAAGAGCAGCTTTCAAGGCAGATCGAGCAACGGCTGGAAGCTTCTGTTGAAGCTCAGGAACATCGCATAGAAGGCTGGCTGAATGCGAAAAAAGCCGTCGTAGAGCTAACGGGAAACATGGTTCGGAAATTATCAGGCAATGCGGCCGTTTCTCCTGCTTGGCTTGGCGTATATCAAGGGATGGATAAAGACTTTGTAGATATGTATTTTGCGGATACCGCAGGAAAAATGGTCAGCGCCAAAGGGTGGGCGCCTCCGGCTGGCTTTGATTCACGCCAACGGCTTTGGTATCAAGCGGCGTCTAAGGCGAATAAGGCGGTATTTAGCGACTTTTACATAGATGAAGGTTCGCGCAAGTTGACGGCCACGATCTCAATGCCTGTGTTTACCGAAGCGGGCCAAGTTAAGGGTGTCTTGGGAGCGGATATTTTCCTAACGGCGTTGTCTGAGTTTATTAAAGACCTTCACTATGAAGGAGAGGGGCAGGCCTTTTTAATGAACCGCCAAGGCATTATCGGCGTGCATCCGTCGGAAGAAATGATTTCCAAGAATGCGCTGAATGCAGAGGCAAATCCGGAACTGGCGGCGGCGTTGCAGCTTGCGTTGCAACAGGAAAACGGCCAGGTTGCTTATAAAGAGCAAGGCGTAGAGCGAATACTGGCATATCGAACCATTTCAGGAACGCCGTGGGTATTGTGTTTTCAAATGGAAAAAAGTTTAGTCTATCAGCCTTTGCAGCAGCTTTTACTTTTCTTTGCGGCCTTGACCATAGGCGCTATTTGCCTGGTGGTGTTTGTGACGTATCGTCTGGCAGGGCGGATGGTTGAACCGCTGCAAGCGCTCAATGCCAAGGTGGGGGATTTGGCGCAGGGAGATTTGCGCGTTCGTGCGGCAGTCGAAGGCGGCGACGAAGATGAAATGGTCCAATTAGCTGCTGGTTTTAATCGAATGGCGGATGATTTACAAGGCATGTTGAAGGATGTGCATAAGGCGACGGATGAGCTGCATACGCAGGCGAATATTCTTGTTGACACGGCGTCTCATGTAGCGGCGAATACGCAAGAGTTAAGTGCGACCATGGGCGAAGTCAGCGCAGCAGTGGAAGAGATTACTGCCGGTTCGGAAGAAAATGCCAGCTCCGTAGTGCAAGTGGAGAACCATGTAGCCAAAGTTGATGAAAAAGCGCACCAGGTGTTTCAAGCGGCTACGGAGGGCGTCGGCGTTTCCTTGGAAGTAGCTAAACAAGTGACACAGGTTAGCGGCTGGATGGAAGAAATGTCTCACAGCATTCAAAGAATGAGCCTATTGCTGCAAAAAGTCTCTGTTTCGTGTCGTCATTCTTTGCAGATTGCAGGGCAGGCGCAGGCGCGTTCGCAGGAAACAACTGCTATTATGAACGCATTAAACGGCTCTTCTAAACAAATCAATAGCATTGTCGGCATCATTCGAACGATTGCAGAACAGACGAACATGTTGGCGCTGAACGCGACCATTGAAGCGGCAGGAGCCGGAGAAGCCGGTAAGGGTTTTGCCGTAGTCGCTAGGGAGGTAAAGGAGCTGTCGAGAAGAACCTCCGAAGAAGCAGGGCGCATTGCGGCGCAAATAGAGACGATGCAGGATGATATGGCCAGCGCAGTGAAAGCTGTGGAAAACATAAATGACGTTATTGGGGAAACAAGAAAAATTACTCGTTCCATTGCAGCTTCTGTCAACGAGGATGATGTGAGCGAGCTGGAGGCGGAAGAGCGTCCGGAAACAACGCTGCGCCAGGAAATGGCTTTGATTGTGGCCAAAAGTTCACATGTTGCGGAAAATGCGGTACTGGCCGCACAAGAAGTGAAGAATCTGTCGCAAACCAATGAAGATATAGCGCAGCAAGCTGAATCGGTAGCTCAGAGTACTGGAGAAATGGCGCATATGATGCGAAATATTGCGGAAGCTACTCATGAAATCGCCAAAGGAACCCAAGCCATTTCGTGCAGCCTGCAGGAGTCGGAAAAAGCGATTGTTGATACCGCCGCCAAGGCGAGTACGGTCAGCGGCTGCGCTTATGAAACGGAAGGCATGTCCGACAAGCTGAAAGAACTGGTAGCTAGATTTAAGGTCTAATTTTTGCCGTTGTAGAGGCCGAATTGCAGGTGAATGACGATGGAAACCGATGAGGAATTGCGACAAGAATTCGTGCTCGAGGCAAAAGCTCATTTGGCAGCGATGGAAGAAGCCTTATTGAGGCTGGAAAAGCATTCTGCTGATGAGGAAGCCGTACGAGTTATTTTGCGCGGGGCGCATAGTATAAAAGGAACCGCCGGCTTTTTTTCAATGGAAGCATTGGTGCGAGTGGCGCATAGCTTGGAGTCTTTTCTGGGAGCCCTCAGAGAGAGGCAGGCCATTGTGACGTCTCCTATGATGGATGCGCTTTTGAGTGTATTGGATGCGCTTCATAAGCTTCTTCAAGAGCCGCCTGATATTGTGATGCCTCCGGATATGGAGGAAGCGCTGAAAAAGCTTCATGGACAATTAGATGATGAGCCTTCTTTAGCGCCTTTCAATGCGGCGAAATTTGCGGAAGAAAAGGCGGAAGCTGCCATACTAGGCGAGGGACCGTCCTTTTTGGGCAACACAGATGAGTATGTGCGCGTGAACAAGCGGATTTTAAACGATTTGCTTGCATTGACAGGCGAAATGGTTTTGCGCCGCAATCAACTGCTCAGGCTTTCGCAGCAAAGGCATACACCGCCGCAATTAGAGGCGGTTTCCAATGGTATTGACGAGTTGACGACGCAATTGCAGAAAAAGGTTTTGCAAACCCGCATGCAGCCTATGGGCGGGATTTTGAATAAATTTCCGCGTATTGTCCGCGATTTGTCGCGCAAATTGGGCAAAGAAGTGTCTTTGCATCTTGCGGGTCTGGAAGTAGAATTGGATCGTTCTATGATTGAAGCCTTAATGGATCCGATGAACCACTTGATACGAAACGCCCTAGATCACGGGATTGAAGAGCCAAGCATGCGGCGAAAACTGAAAAAATCCAGCCAAGCGTCCTTGGCAATTCGGGCGTATCATGAAAGCGAACGCGTTGTGATTGAGGTTAGTGACGACGGCAGGGGCATTTCCTTGGAGCGCATCAAAGAAACGGCTGTGCAAAAAGGGTTTGCGACGGAAAAAGAACTGGAGCGGCTGAGTCCCGGACAATTGCTGCGCTTTGTGTTGCATCCCGCTTTTTCGACAGCGCAAACGGTGACTGACTTATCAGGGCGCGGCGTGGGCTTGGATGTAGTGAAAGCGAATATTGAAAAGATCGGCGGGAAAATTGAAATTGAATCCCACGAAGGGCAAGGGACGACGTTTCGGCTGGTGCTGCCGTTGACGCTGGCTATTATTTCCGCCTTTATCGTGTTGTCCCAAGGGCAAACCTTTGCCATTCCCCAAGCCAATGTGAGGGAATTAGTCTTGCTCTTGCCTGACAGTGGTCGCGATAAACGCTTGGAAAAAGTGAACGGAAAACCCGTGCTGCGCCTGCGCGGACAATGTATGCCGCTTTTATACCTTCGTGAATTATTAGGAGAGGCCAATGCCGGCGAGATCGGTTCAGCCGATGAATATGTGCGGATTTTAGTGGTTAAAGCAGGGGCGCAGGTCTATGCTTTGGCGGTAGATTCTGTCTACGATACAGAAGAAGTGCTGGTTAAGCCGGTGCCGGAAGTGATGAAAAGCAGAAAGATTTATTCCGGCCTGACTGTATTGGGAGATGGTAATGTCGCGATGATTTTAGATGCGGAGGGTCTTTGTTTAGAAGCAGGGCTTGCTTTGGGAGAAAAGAAGCTGGTAACCGCGGAAGCGTTTGCTCCAGAGCGTGCTGCGCAAGAAGAAACCTATTTGCTTCTCTTTCAGTGCTCTGGACCAGAGTGGCTGGCGGCGGATTTATCTTTCGTGGCCAGAATTGAAGAGATTTCACGCGGGCAATTACAAGAAGTGGGCGGAAAGCAGTATGCGCTTTTACAAGGAGAAACCTTGCGTGTTTTCCAACCTGAAGAATATTTGCCTTTTGCAAGCAATGAGCTTGCGCAAGAGAAGCTTTATGTAATTGTTACGAAGAAGCTTCATGCTAAAGTCGGTTTCTTAGCAAGTGTTATTCATGATGCGATTCGGCTGCCGCTGCGGTTGGATGAACACGGCGTACAAGGAAACGGCATAATTGGGTCTGCGCACGTCGACGGGCGTATTGTGACGGTCTTGGATTTACACAGCCTTGTTATGTATGCAGCGCCGGAATACAATGAAAAAATAGGGTTGTCAGGGGCGCTTTTTGGTAGCCAACAGAACCAGAAAACACGAATTTTGTTAGCGGAAGACTCACCGGTATTTGCTCGCTTGGTTCAAAATTGTTTGACCAGCGCAGGTTATACAGTGCAGATTGCTGAAAATGGAAAAAAAGCTTGGACGTACTTGCAAGAAAAGCATTTTGATGTGCTTGTCAGCGACATGGAAATGCCGGGATTGAGCGGCTTAGAATTGATTGCTTTCTTGCGAAAACAAGAAAAAATCAAAGATATGCCGGCCATCGCGTTGACGTCGCTAGCGGGTGAGGAATATCGCACGCGTGCGTTGCAGGCTGGGTTTGACCGTTACTTAGTGAAATTGGATCGCAAAGAATTGTTGGAGACCCTTCAAGAGTTACGCTTAGAGTCGGCTAGGGAGGTGCAAGATGGAAGCGAGGCCTAAAATACTCGTAGTTGACGACAGTCTGGTAGAACTTAAAATTATTCGCAAACGCCTTGGAGAAGAGTATCAAGTGTTATTGGCTGCGAGTGGCGCGGAAGCCTTGGAATTGTTAAAAAAAGACACCGTAGACCTAATTTTGCTGGATATATTGATGCCGGAGATGGATGGAATTTCGGTTTGTAAAATCCTCAAGGCCGACGAAGCGACGCTGGAAATTCCCGTACTGTTTCTTACGGCGTTGGCGGATGCGCAGAGTATTGTTGAGGGATTTGCGGCTGGAGGGCAGGATTATATTACGAAGCCGTTTCAAGCGGATGAGTTTCGAGCGCGCGTGAAAGTTCATTTGGAGTTGAGGCAGGCCAAAAAGCAATTGGAGCGGTATGCGGCGGAATTAGAAGAAAAGAACATGATTCTGCAGACGCTGCTGGATAAAATGGAAAAAACGGTCCGTACTGATTATCTTACAGGCCTAGAAAATCGTCGCAGCGCTACGAAGCGGCTGCGTGAAGAATTAGCTAGAATGCGACGGCGCGGCGAATCGGGGAGCTTGCTGTTGGCAGATATTGATTCCTTTAAAAACATTAATGATACGTACGGTCATGAAGCCGGCGATGTAGTGCTGCAATTGGTGTCGCATCGAATGGAGACGGCTGTGCGTGAAGAAGATATTGTCGCCCGCTGGGGAGGGGAAGAGTTCTTAATTCTTTTGCCGGAACTTTCTCTGTCGGAAGCGTTGCATGTTGCCGAGCGCATCCGCGAAACCATCTCGCAAGAACCGGTTCTCTATCAAGGGGAAAAGTTGGAGATAACGGTTACGCTGGGCGTGGCCGCGCTAGATGTGAACTTAGGCATGGAGGAAAGTATCAAACGAGCGGATCAAGCCTTATATGAAGGGAAGCATCAGAGTAAGAATTGTGTTGCTTACTGCGGGGCAGAGGGGCAGTGTCAAGTATGTCGTGAAGCCTAGTATTCTTTTTGGTTATTTGTTGCATAAAAAATATTCATTTCCATTATAGAAAAAATTGTCTTACAATACAGAGGAAGTGAAGGACCAGGGAGTATCCTAACGAGGGAAAAAGCGAAAAACGCTTATTTTACGAGGAGGGTTATTATGAAAACCGTATTTTTGAATGCAACTAAATTGGATTTTGATCAAAAGCTGGATTTCTCATCGGTACAAGCGTTGACAGATCTGACGAATTACGATGACACAAGCAATGAACAAATTTTGGAACGGGTACAAGGGCAAACCGTGGTGATTACCAAGGAAATGCCAGTAGGCAAAGATGTAATTTCCCAGTTTCCCGATTCGGTTAAGCTGATTTGTGAAGCAGGTACCGGCTATAACAACATTGATATTGTTGCTGCCCGTGAAAAAGGAATTTCTGTTTGCAATATTCCCAGCTATAGCACAGTAGCGGTAGCGCAGTTGGCGATGACCTTTGTGCTCAATCTCAGCGCTTCGCTGCCGCAGCAGCAAAGCATGCTGGGCCGCAAGGATTTTTCGAATTTTACGAAGTTCTTGCAAGTGCCTCATTTTGAAGTGGCCGGCAAAACGCTGGGGGTTATCGGCGCTGGCGCTATTGGCCGCGAGTCGATCAAAATCGGCGTTGCTTTGGGCATGAACGTGTTGGTATATGATCCTTTCCCGAAAGAGTGGACTGAAGGAAATGTGAAAAACGCCTCGCTGGAGGACGTATTGCGGCAGAGTGATTTCATTACGCTCCATTGCCCGCTCATGGACAGCACGCGGCAGATCATCAATAAAGAGCGCATTGCGCTGATGAAGCCTACGGCGTATATCGTCAATACTTCGCGCGGCGCGCTGATCAAAGAAGACGATTTGGTCGAAGCGCTGCAGCAAGGCCGCCTTGCCGGCGCTGCTTTAGACGTGCAGGACCCGGAACCGCCGGCTCTCGACAATCCTCTCTTTGCGATGGATAATGTGATTATGACGCCGCATATTGGCTGGCGCCGCTACGAATCCCGCCAGCGTTTGGTAGACCTGATTGCGGCGAACATCAAAGCGTTTATTGATGGTAAAGCCGTCAATGTGGTAAACAAATAAGGATTGAAGCTGCTGTAATTCATAAAGCAAGCCTGTGTCGTGAGAATGATACAGGCTTGCTTTTCTTTTGCGGGGCGGCAGGGGGAAGAATCATTGACGCCGAAAAGTAGCAGAAGGTAGTTCGGGGTGGGAAGGGAGCCTGGAGATGGAACAAGTATCCTTTAATTTACAGTTTGGAAGAAAGGGGATTGGGCATGCACATTTGTTGGCAAGATAATCGTTTCAGTAAATTTTACCAACACCCAGCGAGCTCTCCGGAAAAATTTTCTTTAGAAGAGACTGCAAAAGTTCGCGCATTCCACAGCAGCTTTCCGCAGTACCAGCCTACGCCGCTGCGTTCGCTGCCTCAATTGGCAAAACTTTTGGGAGTCGGGGGGATTTATGTAAAAGATGAGTCCTTTCGGTTTGGTCTTAACGCGTTTAAAGGCCTTGGCGGTTCCTATGCTATGGGAAAATATTTAGCAGAGCGCCTGGGGCTGGATATTAGCGAGCTTCCGTTTGCGAGATTAACGGGGGCTGAGGTAAAAGCCCGCTTGGGAGATATTACCTTTGCGACGACGACCGATGGCAATCACGGACGAGGCGTAGCTTGGACGGCGAAGATGCTGCAGCAAAAAGCAGTGGTCTATATGCCGAAAGGATCGACGGAATATCGTTTGGAAGCGATTCGGCAAGAAGGCGCTGTGGCGGAAATCATGGACTGGAATTATGATGATACGGTTCGCTACACAGCTCGCCGGGCTGCAGAAGAAGGCTGGGTTATTGTTCAGGATACGGCGTGGGAAGGCTATGAAGAAATTCCACTTTGGATTATGCAAGGATATGCGACCATGGCGGATGAGGCGTTGGAACAGTTAAAACAAGACCATGCTTTGGCAGCCCCTAGCCATGTAATGATTCAAGCCGGTGTCGGTTCTCTGGCGGGCATGATCCAAGGCGTACTGGCTGCGCGTTATGGAGTGGCGCGTCCCTGTTTAGCCGTGGTGGAAGCACGCCAGGCTGATTGCTTGTATCGTTCTGCCGTAGCGAATGACGGCAGTCCGCATGCGGTTGGAGGCGATTTAAATACCATTATGGCGGGGCTGGCCTGCGGCGAAGCAAATTATATGGGTTGGGAATTGCTGCGTGATTACGGGGAATTCTTTTTTTCCTGCTCCGATGAAGTAGCGGCGCGCGGCATGCGCGTGCTTGGCAATCCGCTTCGCGGCGATGCACAGGTGATTTCCGGAGAATCGGGGGCGGTACCGCTGGGCCTACTGTCGTTGTTGTTGGAGCGTGGCGAGTGGCGAGAGGCCAAAGAGATGATGGGTCTTTCTCCGCAATCTCAAATCTTGCTGTTTAGTACGGAAGGGGATACAGATCCCCAGCGCTACCGCGATATTGTCTGGGATGGCGGCTATTGCAGCGGGTGATAAATTGGGAGAAAAGGCAGGCTGTAATTGCCGCCTAAGCAGGGAGAAGTCTTTTGTATGGCGAAAAATAGAAAGAAATACTGTCTAAGGATGTGAGCCGAACATGATAAAAATCAGCGGGCAGGCTCAGCGCTTGCGCGTATATGTCGGAGAATCGGACCGGTACCAGGGACAGCCTGTGTACCATGCCATTGTCGCAAAGGCTAAGGCCCTTGATTTGGCGGGCGCTTCCGTGTTCCGCGGCCTGGAGGGGTTCGGCGCCAACAGCCGTATTCATACGTCGCGGCTTTTAGAGCTGTCCAGTGATTTGCCGATTGTGGTGGAACTGGTGGACAGCGAAGAATACATCGCCAAGCTGCTGCCGTTTTTGGATGAAGCCGTAGGCCAAGGCATGGTGACCCTGGAGAACATTGAAGTGGTTCATTATCGCCATAACGACGGCAAGGAGAAAATACGATGAACATGGCCTTGGATCTGGCGGTTATCGCTTTTGGCGGCGGGATGGGGGCTGTGACTCGGTACCTGGTGACCATTTGGGCGGCGGAGCGTTTTGGCAGCGCTTTTCCTTATGGAACTTTGTTTGTGAATGTGGCCGGTTCTTTTATTATCGGGTTATTTATGACTTTGTTTTTGGAACGGTTGGAGCTGGATCCGCAATGGCGCTTGTTTATAGCGGTAGGCTTTCTGGGCGGCTTGACGACATTTTCTTCGTTTAGCTATGAAACGCTGCATCTGGTGCAGGAAGGGGCTATGGGTCAAGCCTTCGCCAATGCAGGCAGTAATGTGATACTTTGCTTGGCGTCTACTTGGGCGGGCTTTTTCTGTGCGCGCCTGTGGTAGAGGTCGGCGAGAATAAGAAGGAGGCGGAACAGATGAGTGAAAAAACAGTAATGGTAACAAAGCAGGCGGAAGTGTTGACCGTGACGCTGCATCGTCCGGAAGCGCTTAACGCGCTTAATGATGAAATGACGGAAGAACTGCGTCAGGTTCTGGAGGCGGCGGCAGCCGACGCTTCGGTGAGGGTCGTGGTCTTGACCGGCAGCGGTCGGGCTTTTTGCGCCGGCGGCGATTTGAACTATTTGGAATCCATTGCCGGGACAGCGGAGGCGAAGGCTTTTATTGAAGAGGTTGGCAATTTGGTGAAAATTATTCGGGAAATGCCGAAGCCTGTCTTGGCCAAGGTGCATGGCGTGGCGGCCGGAGCGGGCTTTAATCTGGCCTTGGCCTGTGATTTGGTGATTGCGTCCCGGTCGGCGAAGTTTGCGCAGAGCTTTGCTAAAGTGGGGCTGGTGCCGGATTGCGGCGGTTTGTATTTGTTGCCTCGCCTCTTAGGCATGCATCGGGCGAAGGAATTGATGTTTATCGGCGACGCGGTTACAGCGGAAACCCTTTATGAATGGGGGCTGTTAAATCACCTCGCTGAAGCGGATGAACTGGATGAAGAAGCCGGTTTTTGGGCCGCTCGGTTGGCGATAGCGCCGCCGCTGGCGCTGGCGAAAACTAAGGCGGCTTTGCATGCCAGCCAAGAAGCGAACTTTGAACAGATGGCGCAGATGGAGGCGCAGCTGCAGGCGTTGTGCCTGGAAACAGAGGATCACCAGGAAGGCGTAGCAGCATTTCGGGAAAAAAGAAAACCTGCCTTTAGCGGTCGCTAAGGCAGGGACGTAGAGAAGGGGGGCGCCAAGATGACGGATTGGGGTAAAACTTCAGTGGGTTTGAGCGCGAATACGGCGGCGTGCTTGTGTTATTTGCTAGGCTGGCTGTCGGGGATCGTATTTTTGCTGCTGGAAAAGGAAAATACCTTTGTTCGCTTTCACGCCATGCAGTCGCTGGTGACCTTTGGCTCTTTGATGGTTATTTCACTGCTGGCGCATTTGCTGCCGTTTATTGGCATTCTTATTTCCATCGTTATTGGACCGGTTACGCTGTTTGTCTGGCTGCTGATGATGTACAAGGGCTTTCAAGGAGAGCGCTACAGCCTGCCGTTCTTTGGGGAACTGGCGGAACGGCAATTGCGGTAAACAATTCCGGCAGCCTTTATCTTTCTACATTGTTGTAGGGATCCCAGTTTTTGAGGAGCGCCAATTTGTCTTTAGCCGCTAGGCTCTCCGACAAAAGGCGCTCTTTGTCTTTGGGCAGCGTGCCGGCGAAATTGATATAGTTGGAAATGTGGTTGCTGCGAAAAAGGCAATGATGTTCCGGGGGCAGCTCGATGTCTTGCAGCAGTAAATGAAGCTCCTCCATGATGCCGGCAGGAGAAAGGATCGGGAAGCGGCCGCTTTCAAACTCTTCCAGCAGCTCGCTGCCGCGGTACATCATCAGCGTAAGAGCGCTGAGCATGTGCGGACGGATGGCGCTGACCGCCAAGGCGGTGTTGCGGGCGTGACGGGCTGACGCTTCTTGACCGCCCAGGCCGAGAATGACCATCATCGAAAGCTTGATGCCTGCGGCGACGATGCGCTGCCCAGCCTCGATGGACTCCGCGGCGGTGACTCCCTTGTTGACATGGGCCAGTACGGCGTCGTCGCCAGACTCCATGCCGTAGTAGACCAGCTTGAGGCCGGCTTGGCGCAGGGAGATCAGTTCTTCTGGGGTTTTGCGCAGCATGTCTTTGGGGCCGGCATAGCAGGAAACGCGGCGTACTTTTGGCAACAAAGCATGAATTTGTGCTAAAATAGCCAAGAGACGTTCCATGGGCAGCACCAAAGCATTGCCATCTCCCAAGAAGACCCGGTGAATATGAGCGGCATAGCGCTGCGCCTGCTGCAGCTGCGCGTCGATTTCTTCTTGGGGACGCATGCGAAAAGAAACGCTGCGGTACATGTTGCAATAGGTGCAGGCATTGTGGGAACAGCCGATGGTGACGCGGAGAATCAAGCTGTCGGCTTCGCTGGGGGGACGAAAAACAGGACCTTCGGCATTATCAAAATACATGAATATTCCTCCCGGAAAATAGTATTGCTAGCTTAGGAGATGCAACTGATGAGAAAAAGAACTGTTTTTGCTTGCTTTAAAATAGGGGTGAGCGCGGCTTTAGCCGGGCTTTTGCTGTTTTTGCCGGTCGTCGTGCAGGCGCAGGCTGGCTTTAAGGGAATCCCCGTGCTTTTATACCATTATGTGGGCGCAGAAGCTCCGGATTATCCGTATTTGAATGTAGATACGCCGGAGTTTTCCCGGCAAATGAAGGAATTGCGGGAGCGGGGCTATCGGAGTATTTCCTTGGCCGACTTGACCGCTTACATGCGGGGAGAGCCAGTCACGCTGCCGGAGAAGCCAGTGCTGATCACCTTTGACGATGGCTATGAGGATAACTATACCCAGGCGTTCCCTGTGCTCAAACAGGAAGGGTTTCGTGCGGCCATTTTTATGGTGCAAAGTAATTTTAACCGCAAGAATCGCCTTTCAGTGCAACAGATTCAAGAGATGGAAAAGGCAGGCATTGAAATTGGCTCCCATACGCGCAGCCATCCCAATCTGACAAAATTAGCAGCGTCCGAGCTAGAGAAGGAAGTGGAGCAAAGCCGGCTTGGCGTAGAGCGTCTGGCGGGGCAGTCCATTGATTATTTTGCCTATCCCGGAGGCTTTTACAACCTGGATGTGCTGGAGAAAACAGCGCAGAGCGGTTATGCCGGGGCGTTTACCGTGCTGCCGGGCGTCAACCGCCCGGACAAAGACAATCCCTATCTGCTGCGGCGCATTCCTGTTTTCAGCTATACTGATTTTGAGGCGATACTAAATCAGTTGGAGTCAACAGAAGACGCTTCGCTGTTGGACTATTTGGACTGAGCTCCTCGACTGCTTTAAAGCGGTGGCTGCACATCAGGAGGAATGGGGCACTGGTAGGTGCGGCCATCCAAGGTCTGAAGCAGCTCGGCTTTGGCGGCCTGAATCAGTTCAGGCTGGGTGAAAAGCTCCAGCGCGGTGCGGGCTAGGGCTTTGGCAGCGGTCAGCATGCCTTGGTGTGCTAAAGAAGAAGTTCCTTGGGCGACCATTTGCCAGGAATGGCCAGGCGTGCCGAATACATAACAGGCGGTGCTGCACTGCGCAGTCGGTACCAGCCAACTGACGTCGCCGACATCACTGGAACCAGGCAGCAGAGAAGCTGCATGAACATGGGGCAGAACGCAGTCAGAGACAAGCTGCTTGCGGATGCCAGGCAGCAGCTCGCGGTGCTGTCCTCCTAAAAGCAATTCCGCCATATGCAGATCGTTTTGTAAATCCTCTTGCGTCATGGTTTGGTGAAGCTGCTGCGCCAGTTCCTGCTCGTTTTCCGGTAACGCAGGGAGAGCCACTTGCTGCAAGTGGCGATACATAATTGTTTCTAAGGCGTTGTTCGGAATGTAATTGGAGCATGCCTTTTGAAAAAGGACTTCATGGGTAGTGCCGGTCATTAAGGCGGCCCCATGAGCGATGGAGCAGACGCGTTCGTAAATATCTTGAACCTGTGCCAGCTCCGGCGCCCGCAGAAGATACAGCACTTCCGCCTCGCTTGGGACGACGTTGGGCGAAGCGCCGCCGCTGTTGGTGATGGCGTAGTGCATGCGCGCGCCCGGGACGACATGCTCCCGGAGGTAATTAACGCCGATATTCATGAGCTCTACGGCGTCTAAGGCGCTCCGTCCCACATGCGGCGCGGAAGCGGCATGAGAACTCTTGCCGTGAAAGCGGAACGCGACTTGGTAGTTGCCTAAGAAACGGGTGGACCAGATGGCGTTGTGCGTCAACGGGTGCCAGGTCAACGCGGCGTCGACATCCCCAAAGACGCCGGCGCGGGCCATAAAGGCTTTGCCGGAACCGCCCTCTTCGCCGGGGCAGCCATAGTAGCGCACCGTTCCGGGAAGCTTGTTTTCTTTGAGAATTTCTTTAGTCGCTACGGCTGCCGCCAGGGAACCGACGCCGAGCAGGTGATGGCCGCAGCCATGGCCGTTGCCTCCTTCGATAAGGGGGATTTTTTCAGCGAGGCCGTCCTGCTGGCTCAAACCGGACAGGGCGTCATATTCGCCGAGAAACGCAATGACTGGCGCGCCGCTGCCAAAGGAGGCGACAAAGGCAGTGGGCAAATCGGCTACGCCGGTTTCGACGGCGAAGCCTTCTTGCGTTAAAAGCGAGCGGAGCATTTCGCTGGAGCGCGTTTCTTGGAATTTTGTTTCGGCATAGTTCCAAATCTGATCGCTGGCCTTAGTCCAGCGTTGTTTTTTTTCATCAATCAGCCGCTCTAAATCCTTATAAAACATATATTTCATCCTTTCCAATGACGAGCATTTAACATCGTATAGCCTTAATGAGATTTTTAGTAAAATTTTCGTTGGCGGCGATTTCGTTCACTTCTTTTATTTTAGCACATTTCCGGAGCCTCAGCGCCGGTGCTAGAGGAAAGTAAAGAAACTAGAAGCGATGGAAGGGATTAAAGCTTGCTATATGGAATATAACAGCGAGAAATGAAAATGGCATACTTTTACAGTTGCAAGGCGAGAGGAGCGTGCCGCAAATGAAGCGAAAGCCAGCGTGGGCGGGACAGCCCATTGCTCTTGAGTGGCTGATTCTTTTTGGTTTTTCATTATCATTCCTTGGAGAAATATCCGTTGCTTGTTGCTGTTGGCGTGGATGTTCAGCAGATTAAAGCAGCCATGAATGAACGGAAACGATTTTACCGGTTGGTATCTGCGGGCGGCAGCATTTTGATCAGCGTTGTTTGTGCCTGGTTGGTACGGCGTCTTCGCAAGGAGAATCGGCTAAAGCGGCAGGTAGAGGATTTTGCCAGGCAAATAGCTTCTTTACAGATGATAACCGGACATTTGGTGCAAGACCGGGATGAAGTGGGGGATTTGCTAAAAACGATCATTGGCGATGCGGTACAGCTCATGGGGGCGCCGGACGGATATATATCTGTTGTTAATGAGAGCGATAAATTGGAAGTAAACTACGCTATGGGACTTTACAGCGAATTGCCGCAACGTGAAATCAAAAAAGGCGAAGGTGCCAGCGGCGAGGTGCTGAGGTTGGGGAAAATGCTCTATGTGCCAGACTACCAGCGGTTTCCCTGTAAATTGAAAGCCCCAGAAATGGATCAGGTCAGTACGATGCTCGTATATCCGTTGAACAGCGGCGGCCGGATGCTGGGTATCTTTTGTATTTCTTGGCGCAAGGAGCAGTTCGTTCCCAATGAAGAGCAATTGGGCTTATTAGAGCAATACGCTTTTTTGGCGGCCATTGCCTTGGAAAAGGTGCAGGTTAAAGTCCGGCTGCGTGAAGAACTGCAGCGCAGTGAAGAACAGCAGATTGATTTGCAAATGGCTTGGAGAATGCTGGAGGAAAGCAACCGTAAGCTGCGCCTGGCGAATGAGCATTTGGAGGAAGTGGCGCTGACGGATCGCTTGACTGGCGCTTGGAACCGCCGCAAGTTTGAAGAAACAGCGGAACAAGAAATGTTGCGCAGCCAGCGTTATCGGGAAGCGGTATCTATTTTGCTTATTGACATTGATTTCTTTAAGCAGATTAATGATGAGCACGGGCACCTGCTGGGGGATCAGGTTTTAGTGGAAGTGGTGGAACGGATTCAGCAAAATCTCCGTGTCGTAGACTCGATTTATCGTTGGGGCGGCGAGGAATTTGCCGTATTGCTGCCATGCAGCACTAGCGAGGCGGCATTAGCGGCAGCGGAGAAGCTGCGGCGGGAGATGGCGAACAAGCCAATGTCCTCGTTGCAGTTGATTTTGACGGTAAGTATCGGCGTGGCGGAGTTTATGAGCGAGGATACGCTGGAATCTTGGTTGAAACGGGCGGATGACGCCTTGTATCAGGCGAAAAAAAGCGGCAGAAACAAAGTAGTGTTATTTTAAGAGCATGATTTTACTGTTGCTTGAAAAGAATAGACCGCGCTAGGCAAGTTATTGTTGCTAAGCGCGGTCTGTTTTATGAGCAGGCATGGTAGAGCATGCAATGAAAAGAAACCTCCTGGAGGCCGGGATTGTGATAGTGATGAGGCTGACCGGCGGGAAAGCGCAGGGCGTCGCCGCCTTGTAACTTGTAGTCAGTATTGTTCACGTGTATGTATAAGGCGCCTTGGCTCAGCAGCACGTATTCTTCTGAGCCGACAGCGTGGGGAGATGCAAAATGCGTGCACTGCGGCTGCAGTTTGGCAGTGAATACTTCAAAAGGTTTGTCGGATTTAAAAGGAAAAAGAGAGAAAAGCGACAGGCCGTTGGCAGTATCGTTTATAAGCGGGCAAGAAGCGTGACGTACGAGCTCGATTTCCTGGCTGTCTTCCTGTAGTAAATCATTAAAAGAAACACGCAGGCCTGTGGCGATTTTCCAGAGCGTATTGACGGTCGGGTTGGATTCGCCGCGTTCAATCTGGCTGAGCATGCCCTTGCTTACGCCGGAACGCTCCGAGAGTTTGTCTAGACTGAGGCGGTTTTGAAGACGCAATTTGGCTAAGTTTTTACTGATGGTTTGTGTTAGATTTTGCAAAAAAAAGTCTCCTTAACTATGATGGTTGTACTAACAATTTTTATATTATAACATATGAGTTTGCTCAATGCAGATGCGGAAAAAGGACAATTTGACTCATAAGTCAGGGAGAGGAAGGCTAGAACG
>NZ_JAQUZF010000052.1:0-17146 GCF_028691475.1 Anaeromusa sp. | reverse complement strand
GATAAAATTGCCATGGTGCTGCTTCATCGCTTGGCGCCGGGAGTACGCAAATGGGGTCGTGAAGGCAGGGGCGGTAAAGTGAGCAACGCGCGTCACGCCATTCATGTCTATTTTCACCATCCGGAACGCAGCGCCCGGCTGCTTGCTGCGGCAGGGTGCGAGGCGGCGCTGGTAGAGGCGGTAAAACGACATCATAAAGCTCCGGAAGCAGGGGAGCCTCCGGAGCTGACTTTATTGCGGCAAGCCGACGATTTAAATTGATAAGTTTAATAGCCTTTCGCCTTATCGACAATGTTAAACATTTCCCGGTCATGAATGAGACGGGTAAGATTGTCGGCGAATAGTTTAATAGCTCGATCCAGGTAGTAGGGTGATAGCGCCGCTACATGGGGCGTTATAATGACGTTGGGCATATCCCAAAGAGGCGAGTCGGCAGGCAGAGGTTCCTGGGCAAAAACGTCCAGGCCGGCGCCGCGGATATAGCCTTCTTGCAGAGCGGTAATTAGATCCGCTTCTACAAGAACTTCACCGCGGGCGATGTTGATGAAATAGGAAGAAGGTTTCATGGCGCGGAACTGTTCCATCGTCAGCAGGCCCTTCGTTTCTTCTGTCAAAGGCAGAGAGACAACGACGAAATCGCACTGCGGCAGCATTTCCATTAGTTCATGGGGCTTGTAAAGCTGGTCGACGAAAAGTTCAGAGGTTTCTTCTCTTTTCATGGCCAGAACATTCATGCTGAAGGCTTTCGCTTTTTTGGCGATTTCTCGGCCAATACTGCCCAGTCCCAAGATGCCGATGGTTTTATCGTGCACCTCATCACAGGATACTCGCTTCCAAAGATGCGCCGCCTGATTTTTAGCGCAACCAGGCAGGCTGCGGGAGAAAGAAAGCATCATGGACAAAACGTGCTCGGAAACGGGAATGCCGTGAATGCCGCGCGAGTTGGTAAGCAGGCATTGGCTGCGACGCATTTCGGCAAAGGTTAGTTTTTCCACGCCGGCGCTGAGGGAATGAACCCAGTGCAGACGGGAAGCGGACAAAAACAGCGGGCGAATGTCATTGAAGCCCCACGCTAGAAGAATGTCGGCTTTGTCCATATGAACTCCGGCTTCTTCCAGGTCGCAGGAAACGATAGTACTGCCTGGTGCGGCGGCCTCGATCATATCCCGATGCTCCTGCTTTAGCTTATTGAGAACAACAATATGAAATGCGGGCATAGAAAAACCCTCCTGTAAACATTGAAATAACGCGAATAGTTTTTCTTATTCGACATTCTTTGGCAAAATCCTACACAGCTTGACGAATCTTTTTACAAGTGTTAATATCTACGTATTAACACTTTAACTAGATAAAGAATTAACGGAAAAGAGGCGGCACAATGACTTCGAGTGATATGAATTACCTGACGGTAGCTTTGCCTAAAGGGAAATTGTTTGCCAAGGCGGCGGAATTGTTGGGACGCATTGGTTATACAGCCGACGATCTCAGCGAAAAATCGCGCAAGCTGGTATTGACGAACGAAGAAAAGAAAGTGCGCTTTATTATTACTAAGACTGCGGATTTGCCGACCTATGTAGAATATGGAGCGGCGGATGTGGGCATTATCGGCAAAGACGTATTGCTGGAAGAAGAGCGGGATGTTTATGAATTGCTGGATCTCGGTTTTGGACGCTGCCGCCTGATGGTGGCGGTGCCGCGGGCTATGAAGCGGGAAAAGCTGAGCGACTATGCGCACATGCGGGTGGCTACGAAATATCCCAAGGTGGCGGAGAAGTTTTTTTATCAGCAGGGAATTCAAGTGGAGATTATCAAGCTCAACGGCTCGATTGAGCTGGCGCCTATGGTGGGGCTGGCGGAGCTGATTGTAGATATCGTGGAAACTGGCACAACATTGAAGGAAAATCAGCTGGATGAGATCGCGCCGATTGAAGAAGCGACAGCTCGTTTTATTGCTAACCGCGTGAGCTTCAAAATGAAGTTTGACCGCATTCAAGCTATGGTGGAAGGCCTCCGCGCCTTGCTGCAGGAGGAGGGAAAGCAATGATTCGCCAAAAAAAAGCAAGTGAGTTGGGCCGTGAAGGCTGTGAGGCGTTATTGCGCAAGCCTGCCTTTGATGAAGTGGAGCTGGGAGAAAAGGCTAAGGCGCGCATTAAAGAATCCTTCGGGGAGGAATTATCCGCCGTGCAGGTTGTGCAGCGGATTGTAGATGATGTGCGTCGTCGCAAAAATGAAGCTCTTTGCGATTATACGCAGCGCTTCGACGGGGCGCAGCTGACGGCGGACACGCTGGAAGTGACGGCGGCGGAGTGGGAAGAAGCCTGTCAAGAGGTGGATGAGGCGTTGTTGGCAAGCATTCGCCGGGCGGTGGCCAATGTGCGCCGCTACCACAGCGAGCAGCTCCCTAAATCTTGGCTGACCTATCGGGAGCATGGGGCCATGCTGGGACAGAAC
This sequence comes from Anaeromusa sp., assembly GCF_028691475.1. Classification (NCBI taxonomy): domain Bacteria; kingdom Bacillati; phylum Bacillota; class Negativicutes; order Selenomonadales; family Sporomusaceae; genus Anaeromusa; species Anaeromusa sp. The sequence goes on along the minus strand of NZ_JAQUZF010000052.1, from coordinate 14,695 downwards.
AGCCGGCCCTTGGACCGAGTTGGTTTGTATGTGCCAGGCGGCACAGCCACCTATCCTTCGTCGGTGATCATGAACGCCGTGCCTGCAGCGGTTGCTGGCGTACGGGAGATTATCATGGTAGCTCCGCCGGACCGTCAAGGTCGGTTAGCGCCCTGCGTGCTGGCGGCGGCGCGCGAAGCGGGGGTGCATCGGGTATTTAAAGTGGGCGGCGCTCAGGCCGTGGCTGCGTTGGCCTTTGGTACGGAAACCGTGCCCAAAGTGGATAAGATCACCGGTCCTGGCAATATTTTTGTTACCTTAGCTAAGAAAGCCGTTTATGGTCACTGTGATATTGATATGCTGGCCGGGCCCAGCGAGATTCTAATTTTAGCAGATGACAGCGCCCGGGCGGATTATATTGCTGCTGATATGCTCAGCCAGGCTGAACACGATGTGCTGGCTTCGAGCGTATTGATTACGGATAGCGAAAAATTGGCAACGGCGGTAGAAATCGAACTGGAGCGGCAGTTGGCGCTTTTGCCGCGTCGCGAGATGGCGGCGGCGGCTTTGGAGAAGAATGGCCTGATTTTGGTGACTGACTCCATCGAGGAAGCGGCGGAATTGGCCAATGTGGCCGCACCGGAGCACTTGGAGGTGCTGACCGCGCAGCCTTTCGCCCTGCTGCCGCAGCTGCGGCATGCGGGAGCTATCTTTTTAGGTCCTTACTCACCGGAGCCGTTGGGCGATTATTTCGCCGGTCCCAACCATGTGCTGCCTACAGGCGGCACGGCGAGATTTTATTCGGTGCTCAACGTAGAGACCTTTATGAAGAAAACCAGCTTGATTGCATATACCCAGGAAGCGCTGACCGCTGTGGCGGATGATGTCATCCGTTTGGCCGAGGCGGAAGGCCTGCAGGCGCATGCCAATGCAGTAAAGGTAAGGAGGAATGACTGATGTGGACGTATCGTCCCGGCTTGGAAGAATTGCCGGTGTATAATGTGGAAGAAAGCGATTGGTCTGTAAAATTGGATGCCAACGAAAGCCCCTTTAATCTGCCGCCGCGGGTGGCGGAACGCGTGCAGGACCGGTTGGCTTGTTTGGCCTTTAACCGCTACCCGGATTTGGGGAAAATGGGGCTGCGGGAAATGCTAGCCGAATCCTATGGTTTAGCCGTAGAAGAGGTGCAGGTAGGCGGCGGCTCGAGCGAAATACTAGCTGCGATCTGTCATGCCTTGGGCGGACCGGGACGGAGTATTGTCTATCCGACGCCTTCTTTTTCCATGTATGGCATTTATGCGAAAATCACGGACAGCGTGGCCGTGCCGGTTGCTCTCAATGAACAATACCAACTGGATGCGGCTAAGGTGCTCCAGGCGGCCAGAGAGAACAACGCCGCGCTGATTTTGCTTTGCAACCCCAACAATCCCACAGGTTCGGTGACGCCGCGCGAAGAAATTGAGCGCATTATCGCCGGTGCGCCTTGTCCGGTAGTGGCTGATGAAGCCTATATGGAATTCTATGGGGAGTCTGTAGTGGATTTGCTGCCGAAATACAGACATCTGATTGTGGCCAGAACCTTCTCTAAAGCCTATGGTCTGGCGGCGGCGCGGGTGGGCTACATGCTGGCGGACGCACAGGTTACGACGATGATCAGCAAGCTGATGATGCCTTACCATGTGAGCGCTATCTCCTTGGTGGTTGCGGAAACAGTGTGGCAGATGCGCGACGAGTTTCAGCCTTTGATTGACACCTTGGTGTTGGAACGCAAGCGTCTGGCTGAAGAGCTGGCTAAAATTCCAGCCCTGACGGTGTATCCGTCCGAGACGAATTTCATCTTTGGGCGCAGCGCTAAAACGCAAGATATGGTAGCGTATTTAATGGAAAAACGCATTTGTATCCGCAATTTCAGCGGCGATTTAAGCGACTGCTTCCGGCTCAGTGTCGGGACCTCTATGGAGAATGATGCGTTGCTGCGCGAAATGCGGGCCTTTTGGGAGAGAAGCTAATGCGTACGGCTGCGGTGGAGCGCCGCACGGCGGAAACCAAGATTTGCCTTTCGGTGCAGCTGGATGAGCCGAAAACACCGCTGGTGCAGACAGGTCTTGGCTTTTTTGACCATATGCTGGTACTGCTGGGACGGCACGGCTTTTTTGGCTTGCAGCTGGAAGTGCAGGGCGATCTGGAAGTGGACGGTCATCATACAGTGGAAGACACCGGCATTTGCCTGGGACAGGCGTTGCAGCAGGCGCTGGGAGATAAAGCCGGCATAGCGCGCTATGGTACAGCCTTTGTGCCGATGGACGAGGCGTTGGCTATGGTTAGTTTGGATATCAGCGGCCGCCCGTATCTTGTTTTTGAGGCGCAGCTGCCCTTTGGCAAGGTCGGCGACTTTGACTTGGAGCTGGTGGAGGAGTTTTTGCGGGCCTTGTCGGTGCATGCAGGGCTAACCTTGCATGTGCGCTTGTTGTCCGGTAAAAACGCCCATCATATGGTAGAAGCCATCTTTAAAGCGTTGGGACGGGCGTTGGCGGAAGCCATGGCTAAAGACAGCCGGGTTAGGGGCGTTCTTTCGACGAAGGGCACCTTGGATTAGAGAAAAAGGCATGGAGGAGAGAGGCGTATGATCAACATTATTGATTACGGGCGGGGCAATCTGCACAGTGTGCAAAAAGCCTTGGAGCGGCTGGGAGCCGAGGTGCGCGTCTCGTCCAAGCCAGAAGATATCTTGAGCGCGGCTAAGGTGATTTTGCCCGGGGTCGGCGCTTTTGGCGACTGTATGGGAAACCTGGAGCGCTACGGCTTGGTTCCGGCCATTCGGGAAACGGCTGCGGCCGGCAAGCCGCTATTGGGAATTTGCTTAGGTCTGCAGATGCTTTTTGAAGGCAGTGAAGAAGATCCTGGCGTGCCGGGGCTGGGAATTTTTCCCGGTCAAGTCAAGCTGATAGAGGCTCCGGGACTGAAAATTCCTCACATGGGCTGGAACAGCCTGACGTGGCGGCAGGAATCGATTTTGTTTCGAGGGCTGCCGGCGGGAAGCTTCGTTTATTTCGTGCATAGTTATCACGCCGTGCCGGAAGATGCATCGCTGGTGACGGCGGTGACGGAATACGGCGGGGCCGTAACGGCCGCCGTCGGCCAAGGCAATGTGCAGGCAGTGCAGTTTCATCCGGAAAAATCCGGAACCGTGGGCCTGCAGATCTTAAAAAACTTCAAGGAGTGGCAGCCATGATACTTTTTCCGGCAATTGATATTCGCGGCGGCAATTGTGTCCGTCTCACCGAAGGCCGCTTTGACCAGGAAACGGTCTATGGCCATAACCCTGCCGCCATGGCGCTGCGCTGGCAGGAGGCCGGCGCGGAATACCTGCATGTAGTGGATCTTGACGGCGCGTTAGCGGGCAAGCCTGCCAATCTGGCAGCGGTAGAAGAGATTTTAAAAACCGTCAACTTGCCTGTGCAGCTTGGCGGCGGCATTCGCAATCTGCAAACGGTGGAACTGCTTTTGGCTAAAGGCGTTCGCCGGGTGATTTTAGGCTCAGTAGCGGTACGTCAGCCTGAATTGGTTAAGGAGGCCTGCCGTCTTTTCGGTGCTGCCATTGTTGTGGGCATTGACGCCAAAGACGGCGTTGCAGCGGTGGAAGGCTGGGGAATCAGCGGCGGCATGGAAGCGACGGAGCTGGCGAAACGCATGGCGGCTGTAGGCGTCGCCCGTATTATTTATACCGATATCAGTCGTGACGGAACCCTGAGCGGCGTCAACGCCGAGGCTACGGCGCTTTTGGCGGAAGTGGCCGGTATTCCGGTTATTGCTTCGGGGGGCGTCAAGGACTTGAAGGATATTCGCGAAGTCGGACGCGTCGCGTCTCGCGGCGTAGAAGGCGTCATTATCGGCAAGGCTCTCTATACAGGCAGTTTGGACTTGCAGGAGGCTTTGCAAGCGGCGAAAGGAGGCGAAGCGGCATGCTGACGAAGCGTATCATTCCCTGCCTGGACGTGAAAGACGGCCGGGTAGTCAAAGGGACAAATTTTGTCGGCCTCCGCGACGCCGGAGACCCGGTGGAACTGGCATCGCGTTATGACGGCGAGCTGGCGGATGAATTGGTCTTCCTTGATATTACCGCTTCTTGCGAAGAACGAAACACGATGGTGCAGGTTGTGGAGCGCACGGCGTCACAAGTCTTTATTCCTTTTACCGTCGGCGGCGGTATTCGCGGCGTGGAGGATGTGCGGCGCATGCTGACGGCTGGAGCTGATAAGGCTTCTTTTAATACAGCGGCAGTCAAAAATCCTCAATTGCTGCGTGAATGCGCTAACGCCTTTGGGCGGCAGTGCATCGTGCTGGCAGTAGATGCGAAAGCCTGCGGCGATAATCGCTGGGAAGTCTATGTCAATGGCGGCAGGACGCCGACAGGTATGGATGTGTTGGAATGGATCCGTAAGGCTACGGAATTGGGAGCCGGAGAAATTCTGCTCACAAGCATGGACAAGGACGGCACAAAAGACGGCTATGACATTCCGCTGACACGCGCTGTGGCGGAGGCGGTCAATGTGCCTGTGATCGCATCCGGCGGCGCCGGCGAGATGAGTCATTTTTATGATGTTTTAACCGCTGGCAAAGCGGACGCGGTGCTGGCGGCTTCGGTATTTCACTATGGACAATTTACAGTGCGGCAGGTTAAAGACTATTTGCGAAGCCGCCAAGTGGAGGTGCGTTATTAATGGAATGGGAACAATTGAAATTTGACGACCAGGGCTTGCTGCCGGCGGTCATTCAGGATGAAGCGACAAACGCGGTGCTGATGGTCGCTTATATGAATAAAGAAGCGCTGGAGAAGACTCTGGCAAGCGGCGTGACTTGGTTTTTCAGCCGCAGCCGGGGGCGGCTGTGGCAAAAGGGAGAAACATCCGGTCATGTGCAAAAGGTAAAGGATATTTTTTATGACTGCGATGGCGATACGTTGTTGGTTAAAGTGGAGCAAAGCGGCGTAGCTTGTCATGAAGGCACGTTTTCCTGCTTCAGTCGCCGTTTGGAGAATAAAACGGCTGTCTTAGCGCCGGAAGTGGACGCCTCTGAAGTGTATGGCGCATCGCTGCCGGCTGTGCTGGGTGAAGTGTATGATGTGATTCATCAGCGCAAAATGGCGCCTGTAGAAGGCTCTTATACAACGTATCTCTTTGAAAAAGGACAAGATAAGATTCTTAAAAAAGTCGGCGAAGAGGCGGCGGAAACCATCATTGCCTCGAAAAACCATGATGCCGGGGAAATTCTCTATGAAATGGCTGATTTGTGGTATCACTGTCTAGTGCTGTTGGCCTTCCATGAGCTGACGCCGCAGCAGCTGCTGCTGGAGCTGAAAGGCCGTCGTAAAAAGGGCAAGGGGGGAAAGGTCTAATGCGAAAGCCTGCGGGGCAGGAATTCTTGAAAAAGACTCGGCTGGACGGAGGCGTGCCGACGCCCCAGCAGATGGGGCTGGCGCAGCCGCGGCTGGAATCGGAGGTTGACCGTAGTCTTCCTATTTTCAATTTGCCGCAGCCGGATACCTTTCCGGTTATGCCCGTTGATTTTCTGGCCTTCATTGAATTGCGCACAAGCGTGCGCGAATATGCGAGCAAAGCTTTAACCCAGGAGGAGCTGTCTTTTCTGCTTTGGTGCACGCAAGGGGTCAAACAGGTAGTGCCGAGGGCGGCTACCTTTCGTACGGTTCCTTCCGCCGGGGCGAGGCATGCATTGGAGACGTACTTGCTCATTAACCGTGTCGAAGGACTGGAACCAGGGCTGTACCGCTTTTTAGCGCTGGATCATCAATTGCAGCAGCTGAGCACGGAAGCGGCTTGGCCGGCAGTGCTCAGTCATGCTTGCAAAGGACAGGAATTTGTAAAAAATAGTGCGGTCAGCTTTTTCTGGGTGGCCGAATCGCCGCGTATGACTTGGCGTTACGGCGAACGAGGCTATCGCTATTTATTTTTAGATGCCGGCCATGTTTGTCAGAATTTGTATCTTAGCAGCGAAGCGGTTGGCTGTGGCTGCTGCGCCATCGGCGCTTTTGATGATGAAGCGCTGCATGATCTTTTGGATTTAGGCGAAGAAGAGCGCTTCGTCGTTTACGGAGCGGCTGTAGGGAAAAAGTATAAAGTCGAATAGGGACTACTAGAGAAAACCGCGCAAGCGGTTTTCTTTTTTGCTTCTTAACTCGCTGCGCTCAAACAGGCGAAAATGTAATCCGACTTCGCCAGCATTTTCGGCCTGCGGACCGTCTTACTCCAATAAAAGTCTCAAATGCAATCACGGCCGCCGCAGCCTCTGTCGAACCCTCCGCGACTCTTGTTCAAAGCTTAATTTTCTTCAAATGACAGAAAATTAAAAGAAGGATAATGCTTATTTGTGAAGAAAAAAACTATAAATCTATTAATAGGGGGAGATATACATGGCTTATGGAAAAAATGAGTCCCGAGAAGCAAGTCCGTTGGAACAGACGTTGATTTGGCTGCGTGAGGATTTGGTGGGCGAACTGGAAGCCATCAATCAATACCAGTGGCATATTGACAATATTGATAATGAAGAAATTAAGGGCCTTTTGGCACACATACGTGATGACGAAAAAGAGCATGTAGCCGAACTGACGCATTTGATTACGCGGGTTGATGAAATTCAAAAGGAAAAGTTTTTAGAGGACCATACAGCAGGCGGCGAGCATGTGGTTGACGGCGAGGCGGAAGAAGCTCCGGCTATGACCGTAGGCAGCTTGTTTGGGAAAAAATAAGGAGGTATGAACATGGACTATTTGGATCGTAAATCAGCGCCTTTGACAGATGGAGAATGGGCTCGTGTAGACCAGGCGGTTGTTGAAACAGCACGTACTATGCTGGTAGCGCGGCGCGTTATAGATGTCTTGGGACCCATGGGGTCGGGAGTGTACAGCATTCCTTATTCCGTATTCAGCGGGAAATCTCCCACTGGCATTGACATGGTGGGCGAAACGGAAGAATTTGTGGTGGAAGCCAGTCATCGGGCGACGGTGAATCTGCCGATGTTGTATAAGGATTTCAAAATCATGTGGCGTGACGTGGAGGCGGACCGTCATCTGGGACTGCCGTTGGATGTGTCGACAGCAGCCGTGGCCGCCAACTATGTAGCGGTGCAGGAAGATTCTTTGATCTTTAACGGCAATGCTGAACTAGGACATGCCGGGCTCTTTAACGTAGCTGGCCGTCTGACGCAGAAGATGAGCGACTGGAGCGAGACTGGCGCGGCTTTGGCGGATGTAGTGAAAGCCGTAGGCGCTCTTTCCGAAGCGGGGCATTATGGGCCGTACGCCATGGTGGTGAGCCCGATGCTGTTCGGCAAGCTGGTGCGCGTTTTCGGCAATACGGGCATGCTGGAACTGGATCAGGTAAAGGCTATTCTAACTGGCGGCGTCCATTATTCGAACGTCATTTCCGGCAATAAAGCCGTTGTTTTGGCTACAGGCACACAGAATTTGAATTTGGCCATCGGCCAAGATATGGCGACAGCTTATATGGGCGCCACGAATATGAATCATGTGTTCCGCGTGCTGGAAACGGCGGCCCTCTTGGTGCGTCGTCCTGACGCGATCTGCACCTTGGAAGGCTAAGACCTATATCGTTGAGCTTAAGCAAGCCGTCTCCTTTGCGAGGCGGCTTGTTTTTTTTGAGCGCGTCTCTGAAAGTTAGAAGCACGCAGCCGAAGTTTATAATGGCAGCTGCCGTTGCTTTTGAAAGCTGAATTTCGTACCTCTCTGTCTTTTCTCTGTTTCCTCTGTTCCTCTGTGTTCCGTCCCTATTTCCGCAGTTGTATGCTATAATTAAGAACAGATTTTAGGGACAAATGATGGGAGTGCAAAATGGGAACGATTCGGGTGCAGCAGCTAGGCAAAGCCTTTGGCATAGAGACGCTGTTTCAAAATGTATCTTTTGAAGTGCGGCGCGGTGATAAAATCGGCATTATTGGAGCCAATGGCGCTGGCAAGACCACGCTGTTTCGCTGCCTTTTAGGTACGGAGCAGCATGACGAAGGGCAGATTTCCTGGCCGGCCGGCGAAACCGTGGGGCATGTAGAGCAGCAGGGCGATTTTGGAGCGGTTACGCTGTATGAAGAACTGCGCCAGGCGTATGAGGATGTGCTGGCTTGCGGGGAAGAGATGCGGCGGTTGGAGAAGGAATTGGCCGGCGAAAAAGAACCGGAAGAGCTGGAACGGAAAATGGCGGCCTATGCCAGGGCAACAGAGCATTTTGAGCGCGGCGGCGGCTATGAGGTAGACGCAACCATCCGCAAAGTGGCCTTTGGTCTGGGCTTTACGGAAGATGATTTTGGGCGGGAGGCGTCTGCCTTTTCAGGCGGGCAGAAAACGCGTATTTTGTTGGCTAGGGCGCTTTTGCGGCAGCCGGACTTTTTGTTTTTGGACGAGCCGACAAACCATTTGGATATTGCCATGACGAAGTGGCTGGAGGAGTTTTTGCGCGGTTACGCCGGGGGCATGCTGATTATCTCCCATGACCGCTATTTCCTAGATCGCGTAGCTACGCGTATTTTGGAGCTGGAAAGCGGCACGGTTACCGCTTATGAAGGTAACTACAGCCGCTATTTGGAACAAAAAGCGCTGCGTATGGAGTCCTTACAACGGGCCTATGAGAAACAGCAGACCGTTATTGCCCAGACGGAAGAATTCATTCGCCGCTATAAGGCAGGGGTTAAATCAAAACAAGCTCGGGGGCGTGAGACACGCCTGGCTCGTATGGAACGCATTGTGCTGCCGGCTTCGCAAGCCCGCTTTGATCACTTTGCTTTTTCGCCGCCGGCGGAATGCGCCGAGAGGGTGCTGGAGTGCAAGAATGTGGCTACCGCCTATGGCAGCCGTACTATTTTTGAAAAGCTGTCTCTCTTAATTCGGCGCGGCGACGGTGTAGCGCTGGTAGGGCCGAATGGCGCGGGGAAGACAACTCTTTTGAAGCTGGTCCTGGGCGAGCTAACGCCGCTACGGGGCGAAATTAAACTGGGAAATCGCGTTAAAGTGGGCTATTTTGCGCAGGAGCATGAGACTCTCTATGGGCCGCATCGCTTGCTGGATGAAATTATGAGCGAGTACCATTTGAGCGAAGAGCGCAGCCGAGGTTATTTGGGAGCGTTCTTGTTTCGCGGTGACGACGTGTATAAGCGTATTGACGACTTGAGCGGCGGTGAAAAGGCGAGACTGGCTTTTTTAAAGCTCATGTTGTCCGGGGCCAACTTTCTGGTGCTGGATGAACCGACGAACCATTTAGATATTCCGGCGCGTGAAGCGGTGGAAGAAGCGATTATGGCGTTTCCCGGCACCTTTTTAGTGGTATCTCATGACCGATATTTTCTCGATAAAGTAGCCAATTGCATTTTGGAGCTGGAAGAAGGCGTATTGCGGGAATATGTAGGCAATTACAGCTACTATCAAGAGCAAAAAGAAGTAGCGCAGCAACTGCTGGCAGAGGAAGCGGCGGAACCGGCCGGCAAGCAGAGTGCTGCGCCAAAACCGGCGGCAACTCTCCAGAAAGAAGAACCGGCTCCTGTTGCGATGAGCGCTTCACGCCGCAAAGGCGACGCAGAACGTAAATTGCCTAAACTGGAGGAGCGTATTGCGGAGCTGGAAATGCTGTTAAAATGGAATGAACAGCAGCTATACTTGCCGGAAAATCTGGAGCAGCCGGAGGAAATGCAGCGCTTGGCCGAAGAAAGAGAAAAATTGGCGGCCCAATTGGACGAAGTCTATGCCCAGTGGCTGGAGCTGCAGGAAGAATAACGCCTAGAGGCAGGAAATTGGCTGTGTAAAGCGAAATAATATAGCAACTGTAAATGATGTAACAAAGAAAAACAGAGAAAACAGGGGAGACGCAGGAGAACGTAATTTTCTCCGCATTTCCTCTGTTTGCTCTGTTGCTCTGTGTTCAATGATACTAAGGAGTTTTTATGGAAGTCATCACCGGGACGGTGGATTCCGTCACCTATCAAAGTCCGGATGGCCGCTTTGCGGTGTTTCGCATGAAACTGGACGGGCGTACTGGCGCTTGCACCGTAACCGGTCAAATGTCGGCGCCGTTAGTGGGCGAGGCTGTGGAAGCGAGCGGCGAATGGGTGGAACATGCCCGTTTTGGTCGGCAGTTCAAGGTGGCGTCTTTGAAGCGCGTCGCGCCGACAAGCATCAAAGGAATTGAACGCTTTTTGGCTTCCGGCGTTGTTAAAGGTATTGGACCGGCTTTGGCCGCTCGGATGGTGCAGCGCTTTGGGGAGCGGACGCTGGACGTGTTAATGGCTTCGCCCAAAAAGCTGGCGGAAGTGGACGGGATTGGCAAGAAAAAAGCACAAGCCATACATGATGCCTATAGCGAGGTTTCCGAGCAGCGTGAACTGATGCTGTTTTTGGAAATGCACGGCGTTAGTGGCGCTTATGCAGCTAAAATTTTTTCTGTCTACGGTTCGCTTTCGCAGGAGGTACTGCAAAACAACCCTTACCGATTGGCGGCGGAAGTCGATGGCATTGGTTTTCGTACGGCAGACCAAATGGCCCAAGCTATGGGGCGGCCTAGGAACAGCGATGAACGCTTGGAAGCGGGGATTGAATACGCCTTGTCTCTTGTAGGACAAGCCGGGCATTGCTGCATCCCGGAGGAAATGCTGCGCAGCGAATGCAGCAAGCTTTTAGGCGTGGATTCGCTGGAGGTGGGAGAATGCTTGCGGCGGCTTATTGCGGAAGACGTGCTTTGCAGCGAAGCTTGGGACGGTTTGACGCTGCTGTATCCCTGGTATCTGTACCATGCGGAAACCCGAGTGGCCCAGCGCTTTAAACAGCTTGCCTGCAGGGCGCGTGCGGGACGATCTGCAAACTATGAAAGCCTTGTGGAACAGTGGGAAGATCAGGCGGGTTTAGAATTGGCGGAGGCGCAGCGGCAAGCCATGATGGCATCGCTACAGCACGGGGTTTTAATTTTGACCGGCGGACCTGGAACAGGCAAAACGACGGTAGTACGCGGTATGCTGGAGGTATTGGAAAAAGAAGGATTTAAGATCCTTCTCGGTGCGCCGACCGGCAGAGCGGCTAAGCGGCTGGCGGAAGCTACCGGCAAAGAGGCCTCTACGGTACACCGACTTTTGGAAGCTTCGGTGGACGGTTCCGGGGCGCAGGTCTTTTTGCGGGATGCTGACAGGCAGCTTGAAGCGGACGTGGTGATTTTGGACGAAGTGTCCATGATGGACATGCCCTTGACAGATAGTTTTCTGCAGGCTGTACCCGATGGTTGCCGGGTTATCTTTGTAGGCGATGCGGATCAGCTGCCTTCGGTGGGGCCGGGCGCCGTTTTGAAGGATTTAATGCGTTCGGAGGCGGTACCGGTCGTGCGTCTTACTGAAGTGTATCGTCAGGCGCAAGGCGGAGGGATTGTGGAAAACGCTCACCGCATTAATGGCGGCTATACGCCGGACTGCCGCAGCAGCAGAGACTTCCAATTTTATCCCTGCAGCAGCGATGAAATGACGGCGGAGATGGTGGTGCGCTTGTGCCAAGAGGAGCTGCCGGCTCAAGGATATGACATGTTGCGTGATATTCAAGTCTTATCGCCGATGCACCGACTTGCTTGCGGCGTGGAAAATCTCAACAAGCTGTTACAGCAGGCGGTTAATCCTCCGGGACCAGGCAAGGGAGAATTGAATTTGCCTTATCAAGTGCTCCGCTTGGGAGATAAAGTTATGCAGATTCGTAATAATTATGAAAAAGGCGTCTTTAACGGTGATATCGGCCAAATTTGCGAACTGGCAGACGGCAAAGTGACAGTGCGCTACCCGGAGCAAAAGGTAGTCTATGAGGCCGGTGAAGGGGATCAGCTTCTTTTGGCTTATGCGATGAGCGTACACAAAAGCCAGGGCAGTGAATACCCGGTGGTCATTTTGCCTCTTGTGCCAGGACATCACCGCATGCTGCAGCGCAATCTTTTCTATACGGCTATTACCAGAGCGAAAGAGAAAGTCATTCTTCTTGGCAGCCAAGCGGCAATTAATACGGCCGTAGGCAATGATCGGACGAAGAAGCGGTATTCCTTGTTGGCGGAGCGCTTAAAAGGCGAAACATGCTAGAGCAGGAGCTAATCATTTATTCACATCTCATGCGAAAGCGACTTGCTTAGTGCTTTTACTAAACTGTATGGTTTAATGCATTGGTTTTTCCTCAAAGGAGGCGTGTTTTCTTGTTGGGGACGTTAGTCAAAGCCTGTCTAGACCTGGTGTATCCTCCTAAATGCCCTGGTTGCGGCAAAGCGGTGGCGGAACATGGGCAATGGTGTCCTTTATGTTTAGGACCGGTGCTCTCCCTCAAAGCTTTGTCTCCTGCGTTGCATCGATTGAAGCACTTGGCAGGTTGTTTCATTGTTTGTCAGTACAGCGGCGCGGTGCGCCATTTGTTGCAGGATATTAAATTCCATGGCGAGGATAATAAACAAGCCGCTTTAGCTTGGCTTTTAACGCAGGCGGCAGGAACGGTACGCTTTGCAGGTATAGATGCGGTGGTTCCAGTACCGTTGCATCCGAAGCGGCGGCGAGAACGAGGCTATAACCAAACCGAATTACTGTTTTCCTCTTGGAGTCGCAAACAAGGATTTTTATGGCTTCCTGATGTGCTGATTCGGGAGAGGGAGACGCTGCCGCAATGGGAGTTGCCGTCGAATGAGAGAAGAAAAAATATTCGCGGCGCGTTTCGGGTACAAAAAAGCAACTTGATCCAAGGGAAAAGGATTCTCTTAGTGGATGATATCTTTACAACTGGCGCTACTATGGATGAATGCGCTAAAACGCTCTTAGCGGTGGGAGCTGAAAAAGTGGAAGGACTGGCTTTAGCCAGTAGTTCTAGAGGCTGAGTAGTCGGACAGAGAGTATCTTTCACTTGGGCTTTCTTGACTTTTGTGTTAAAATATAAGCTAAGACAAAAATGGGGGTGTAGGTAGTGAGCACAGCCTTGATGATTATTGATGCAATCATCTGCGTAGCCTTGATTGCCAGTGTCGTGATGCAATCAGGAAAAAGCGCAGGGTTATCTGGCTCCATCGGCGGCGGAGCCGAGAGCCTTTTTGGCGGCAGAGCGAGAGGTTTGGACCAATTTTTAGCGCGAGCAACAATGATTTTAGGTATTCTTTTTGGTTTGGTAACCATGGCTTTATCTGTTATTATGCGCTAAGAATCGGCTGGTTATTCGAGCCGTTGCTCGCCAATCAGCATATTTTGACATCCTTAACTCCCGGCACCTTGCCGGGGGTTTTTCATTCTTTGCAAAGGAGGGTTGCTGTTTATGGGCGGCATGGCGGTAATCCGAGGCTGTGCGGTAGATGAATTGCGGCCAGGTATGAGACTGGTGGAACCAGTGACCGATGGCTGCGGCCGTATGATCCTGAAACCGGGAACCGAGCTGAATCACAGGGTTATTGAAATTCTTGGACGGCTGCATATCGGGCCTGTAGATGTTGTGGAGTGGCGCGAAGAAGGGATGGCGCCGCCCCGACGGGCCGTTGTATCTGAAATTGTGGAGAGGGAGTCTTCTTGGCATCCTGGCCCTTTCTGCAGCATTGTTGATCCGTTATGGGATTTGTTTCGTGAGCATTATGAAGGATGGATGGTGCGGCTGAAGCGGCAGTTTGCCAATTTGCAAGCGGAAAGCAATGAAGCAAAAGAAGAAGTCCTTTGGAATGAATTTGAGGCGGTCGTATCCGAAATTGCGGACTTATCATTGCTGGCAGTGCAAGTGCTGCCTTGTATTCATTTTATGTCTCGCCAGGAAGAGTATTTAGTGCATCATTCTCTAAATGTCTCTTTATTGGCGGCGATGATGGCTCGCTTACTGGATTGGAATGAACAAGAAGTAAATGAAGTGGCCCTGTCTGCGTTGCTTCATGACGTAGGAAAATTGCAAGTTCCGGAAGAAATTTTACATAAAACAGAATCGCTGACTCCAATGGAAATGCGAACTGTACAAGGGCATGCCGTTTTAGGGTTTCGCTTGCTGCAGGAAGCTGGCGTGTTTCCGCTGCCTGTTTTAGCTGGCGTTTTGCAGCATCATGAGCGCTTAGACGGCAGCGGCTATCCTATTTCGGTGGGGCAAGCTAAAATGCATGCATATTCCCGCGTTTTGGCTATTGCTGATATGTATGATGCGATGACATCTAAAAAAATGTATGGAAAACAGCACAATCCTTTTACGGCAGCGAGGGAACTGAGGCGCGATATGTCGCGTGACCGTCTGGACGTTCCAGCGACGCGGGCTTTATTGACTCAAATACATCAATTTTTAGTAGGCCAAAAAGTGCGTTTGGACAATGGCAGTGAAGGCTGGTTGACTCAATGGGATGAAAGCTGCGGAGAAAATGCAGTGGTAATGGACAAACGAGGGCGTACTTATTTGTTGAATGATCGGTGCGGTATGGCTATTCAAACCATTGTACAGCCGCGTAGAAAAGAGATGTTAGGGGACTAAAGTCTTACTAATGCTGGTGGTCTTTAAATTCCAATGTTAAAGAATCCTCCTTTTGGAGGATTCTTTTTTTTGTTGCAAACTGGTATAATTTTTTTAAACGCAAATTGCAAGTGCAAGTTGAACACTTTGGTAAAGTAGAACAGTAGTTTAAATTAAGCAGCATAAATAGAGTCAAGAAAGTCTTCGAAAAGGTCGTCTGGAGTTCGATAACCGAGGCGC
>NZ_JAQUZF010000179.1:0-3639 GCF_028691475.1 Anaeromusa sp. | reverse complement strand
AAGAAGTTTTAAGTGTCAAGGCAAACTTGACACTCTTTCTATTGTTTTGTAGTAATGCCGTTGGTTGAAGCAAGTATAAAACAGAAGGAGCGCGAAACATGGCGGAAAAACAGACCATTCTTACAGAAGAGGGCTTGCGTAAATTAGAAGAAGAACTGGAGTTTCTGAAGACCGAGCGTCGTTCGCAAGTAGCGGAGCGCATTAAGCAGGCTATTGATTTCGGCGATATCAGCGAGAACTCAGAGTATGAAGATGCTAAAAATGAGCAGGCTTTCATTGAAGGAAAAATTGCCGACTTGGAAAAGAAGCTGCGCAATGTAGAGATTATCAAAAAAGGCGATGCCGATGTAGTGACGGTTGGTTCGACGGTATTACTGAAGGACCTAGAAATGGATGATGTGGCCGAATATACAATTGTTGGTTCGACGGAAGCAGATCCCATGGAATTCCGAATTTCCAACGAATCTCCTGTGGGGGCAGCCATTTTAGGGCAGCGCGTCGGGGGAGTTGTGGAAGTGCATGTGCCTGCAGGCGTACTGAAGTATCAGATTATGCAGCTCAACGGCAAGTAAGGAAAAGAAGTGGGGGCAGAGGTATGTCGGAAGGAACGTCAGAACAACAGACAGAACAACAGCAACGGGAAGAACTAAACGAGCAAATGCTGGTGCGTCGGGAAAAGATGAAGCAAGTAGCTGCAAAGGGACTAGAGCCCTTTGGACGTCGTTTTGACCGGTCGCATCAGGCAACGGAAATAGTAGAAGGCTTTGAAGAACTGCAAGGAACAACGGCGCGGGTAGCCGGGCGGGTCATGGGCCTGCGCGGCCATGGCAAGGCCAGCTTTGTGCATATTCAGGATATGTCCGGACGCATTCAGATTTACTTCCGTCAAGATACAGTGGGGGAAGAGGCCTACGAACTATTCCGCCTGCTGGATTTGGGCGATATCATTGGCGTGGAAGGCGAGATTTTTCGTACGAACAAAGGTGAAATTAGCATCAAGGCTAAAAGCTTTTCCTTGCTGTCCAAGGCGTTACGGCCATTGCCTGAGAAATGGCATGGACTAAAAGATGTGGAAACTCGCTATCGCCAGCGTTACTTGGATCTGGTTGTCAATCCGGATGTGCAAAAGACCTTTGTGTTGCGCAGCCGCATTATTCAGTCCTTGCGACGCCAACTAGACGACAAAGGCTTTTTGGAAGTGGAAACCCCGATGATGCATCCCATTCCCGGCGGGGCTACAGCCAAACCGTTCGTGACGCATCACAATGCGCTAGACATGAAGCTGTATATGCGCATTGCGCCGGAATTGTATTTAAAGCGATTGATTGTCGGCGGCTTTGACAAGGTTTATGAATTGGGCCGGATGTTTCGGAATGAAGGCATTTCTATTAAGCATAATCCGGAGTTTACCATGGTGGAGTTGTATCAAGCGTATGCCGATTATGAAGATGTGATGCGTCTGACCGAAGAAGTCATTGCCGGCATTGCGCAACAGGTATTGGGAACGACTAAAATCGTGTACCAGGATCAAGAAATCGACTTGACTCCTCCGTGGAATCGCATGACGATGCCGGAAGCGGTGTTGAAAATTGGCGGCGTTGATTTTAACCAGGTGAAGACCTTAGAAGAAGCGCGCCGTTTGGCAGATGCCCATAACATACCATACGAAGCCAAGGATGGTATTGGCGGTATTTTAAATAACGCCTTTGAGGAATTGGTGGAAGAGCATTTAATTCAGCCTACGTTTATTACAGGACACCCAACGGAAATTTCGCCGCTGGCTAAGCGTAATAAAAACAATCCGGAAATTACGGATCGTTTTGAAGCGTTTATCTTTGGGCGTGAAATGGCCAATGGCTTTTCCGAACTTAACGATCCCATTGACCAGGAAGGACGCTTTATGGCCCAGGTGGCGCAGCGTGAATCCGGTGATGACGAGGCGCATATGATGGACCGTGACTATGTAACCGCGTTGGAATATGGTTTGCCGCCTACAGGCGGCCTGGGCATCGGCATTGACCGTCTGGTAATGCTGCTGACCAACAGCCACTCTATCCGCGATGTTTTGTTATTCCCGCATATGCGGCAGGCCCAAGACTAATAGCAGCCCCTGCTTTCGTGAACGAAAGCAGGGGCTTGTTCTTTTGAGGAGGACTTTTTTGCAAGGCGTCGAATGTGTAGAAAAAGAAATAAGGCTGTAAAGCGCCTGGGAAAGGTGGCCGGTTTATGATTGTAGGGAGCCGCGTTAAAGAAGTTTTGCAGGAACGCAGGGAAGCGTTCATTCGGGACTTGGAAATTTGGACTAACATTGATTCGGATACGGGAAATCTTGCGGGGAGCCGCCAAATTGCGGCGCTCTTGGCGCAGCGGGTAGCCAAACTGGGCGGACGAATGGAAGAACGGGCTAATGAACGAGGCGTGCACGTTATTGCTCGCTTTCCTGGGAAGGGAACTCTTAAAGCGTTGCTTGTAGTGCACACCGATACCGTGCTCAACACGGAAGAGGGGCGGTATCCTTTTCAGCTAGGAGAGGACGGCATTGCTTACGGGCCAGGAGCAGGCGACTGTAAGGCGTCGGCATTGCAGATGCTGTATGCAGTAGAAGTATTTCAGGCGCTTGAGGAAAAACCATATGGCGAACTGATTGTCTATTTTGATGCGGAAGAGGAAACCGGCTCGCCTGATGAGTTTGCCTTTGCGCAGGAACTGGCGCAACAGGTAGATGTTGCCATCATTGCTGACACGGGTCGTCCTAATTGGGGGATTGTAACCAAGCGCAAAGGGAACGCACGCTATACTTTCCGCGTAAAAGGCATTGGCGGACATGCTGGCAATTCGCCGCAGGCGGCTGGCAACGCGGTTATGGAGCTGGGGCATTTGCTGCAGGGCCTCTATGAGCTTGCCAGTCCGCTGCCTCAAGATCCGGAAAACTACAGTACGGCGGCGTTGAAGAAACGCAAGGTAGCTGACCACGGCCAGTTTATTCCTCCAAACAGTATTAATGCAGCCGTCGTGGGGACGCCGAATGAAAAGGTTAATGTCATTCCTGATGAAGCCTGGTTGAAGGTGGAAGTGCGCTGTTATGAGCAAAGCGAGCTGGAGCGCCTTGATCAGGCTATCCGTGATTTGGCGGCTAAGCCGCAAGTGGCGGGAACGACTGTGACTGTTGAGGGCGGCTTTGTGAAGCCGCCAATGGAGAAAACAGCTGCAGTGGAAGAAATGGTGCAGCTTTATAAAGCGATTGTGAAGCGCGAATTTGACGCAGATGTGGTGGAATGGATTGCAGGAGGCATGACCATTGGCAATGTGACGGCTTCCTTTACACCAACCATTGACGCGCTGGGGATTGACTGTGATCCGCTTTTAGAGCATACGCGTAAAGAAGAAGTGGATCTAAAGGCCTTTGTACCGCGCACGACAGCATTAGTGCTTTTGCTGGCAGAGTTGAGCGCTAAACACTCTTAAAAACCAGCAGACGTTTTAGGAAACGTCTGCTGGTTTTCCTTTTTTTATTATGCGCTTCAGCGTGTTGACGACGGAACGTCGGAAACAAAAAACCACCCGTTAAACGGGTGGAGATAAAAAGTTAAACAAAAAGAAATTCACCAGCTGCTATACTGATGAGTGTTCAAGCCATCA
>NZ_JAQUZF010000178.1:0-3734 GCF_028691475.1 Anaeromusa sp. | reverse complement strand
GGGCAGCGTTTATTTAGAGAAGGCGTGATTTTATCAGCCGGGCTGGCGGCGGAAAATCTGATTCTGGGGATTGAGCCGGAAGCGTCGCGCGCGCTGGAGGACCTGAAGAAGTTTGAGCGCCTTTTGGGTCGAATGAGCGAGCAGCAAAAAGATGAAATGCATGACAGCGTTTGTCGCATGGCTTTTAGCACGATCGGCGCACCCATGACGCAGCGGCACATTATAGCGGTCGCGGAGGAGCTGCTGAAGGTTAAAACGCTTTCGGAAGAGCAAATAAAAAACGTCATGGAAACCGCTTCGTGGTAAGGCGGCTGCTTCCATGACGCAAAGAGATATTGCTAAAAGGTATGGCTGATGGTGGCGACAAGTTTGCGCTTCTTTTCCCCGGTGCTCAGATAGGTTTGATTGGCATATAAGATATCCAAGGAATCGCGAGGCGTAATTTTGCGGGTGAGAGCATAGTAGACGCCGCGGCAGTCGTTATCGAAACCCGTTTGTTTCCCCATGTCGCCGTTTTGTTCCACGTGAAAAGCAGTGAGGCAGAGCGTGTTCTTGTCATCTAGGTCATAGGCCCAACTAGCCGCCAAGGCTTTGTTATCGGAAACGGCGTTCGCTTGGGTATATTCAGCAGAAAACGTGCTTTTTCCGACCTGCCAAGCGGCGTCGGCAGCCCAGTGGCGGGTGCGCTCACCGCTGCTGTACTGGTATTGCGCCAGGGTGCAGCCGTAGTTCACGCCGGTGGCGGGGTGGTAGCCTGTGCGCAGGGCGTACAGTTTGTTGGTTTGGCTACCAGGGTTGTCTTCTCGCGCCGCTATGAAGTCGAATTCCCACTTTCCTGCGGACGCGGCGGCCGTGACGCCATCGACAAAATAAGTGCGTCCGATATAGGTGGCGGGACGGCTGTAGAGTAATTCGGTTTTGCCGATACTTGCCTCTTGACGGCCGATTTTACAGGTTAGATTCGGTGTTTTGTAAATGAGACCGAATTGATCTAACGCCGCTACCGCCTGACGTTCCGGGCCGTAGGCGTCATTGGCGGTATTGAAGTCGGCTAAGGCGGGCTGCGACGTGTACTCCCAGCCAAGACGCGTATAAGCTGACCAATTTGACGACAGGTCTTTTTCGAACATAAGCCGCAAAGTATGCGTGATGCCGGAGATCGTTGGCTGGTCGCTATAGGAGTCTTTTTCATAGGTAGTGGAAAAGTCCCCCGTAATTCGGAGCGGCGAAGCTTCTGCCGAGGCCAGAAGCAGGAAGCTGGCTGCCAATATTGGCAGCCAGGCTGTTTTTTTGTAGAGGTGTTTGTCGAAATATATCATAGAGTATCGCGGTTATTGACGCCGCAAGGCGTCGCCTAGCTGTACAGATTGCGTGGCTAGGTTGTTGGTAGTTTCTGCGAGGAAGCGAATGGTTTGCTGCTTATCTTGTCCGTAGAGGCGCAGGGCTTCTTGTTCCCATTGGGGCTGGGCGACAAACTCTTTTTGCTCAAAGAGCGCGATGCGCTTGTGAATAGCGCTGCTCACGCTTTGGTAGCGCACGTCGGCGTAACGGGACAGATCGCGGAAGGTCCAATACGCAGAGTTTTCGGTGTAGAGATTGGTGCCGTTTTTAAATGCTTCCGGAATGGTTGGATTCCCGTAATACCAGGGCGTAAAGACGCTGGTGCAAGGCGTGGCCATGGCCCGCCAGGTGATAGCGCCGATTTCCGCCGGCAGCCAGGAGCGTGTTTGGCAAACGACGCTGACTTCGGTGTTGGCGCTGCAAAGGGTTCGCTCGTCGGTTTGATGAGGGGAGCCTTTTTGATAGCCGTTGGTCAAGTCATAAGGGGTTCCTTCGTAATGATCGCGCAAGACGGCGATGATCGAGGCGGGGGTCAGCTGTCTAGGCTGCTGCGCCAGCATTTCTTCCGCGCGCCATTGACGGCGGGTATTATAGGGGTCATTGAGTTTTTCCGGGGCGGCATAGGCTTTGGCAAAATGAAACGGTTCTCCTTCTTTGTACCAGCCCATGTTTTGGGCATAGCTGACAACATCGGAGGAATACTTGAAGTTTTCGGAGTCCGCAAAATCAATTTCGCCGATTCGGAAGATGTTGGCTCTGACGCCAAAGGAATTATCCGGCACTCGCTGGGCGGCCCATTGTCCTTCCAAGGTTACCTCTACCCACCAGCCTTCTTTGACGTCGGTGACGGCGAACATGGCGCCAGAGTCCCCGCCCAGTTTATAGGTGTGCACCAGGTCACCGATGATTTCCACCGCTTCCCTGGCTGTTGTTGCTCGTTCCAGGGCCAATTGCGTCAGTTCCGTCCAGATGATACGGCCTTCTGTCGGCAGCGTGGCGGGGGCCTCGCGGCGGTAGGACATATTGTTGGCAATGGCTACTTGATGCTCGTTGACGCCGCTAGTAATATCTCCAGGAGAGTAGGCTTTGTCGAAAATTTTGGTGGCGGAGTAGCTATAGGTTTCGGCAGGCTGCGGGACGATGGTTCCGCCAAAGAGAGTTACGGTTTCGCCGGGCAGGTGTTTGGTGTGAGGCGCATACACGTAGTGATGCGCGCAATAGTTTGCCAGGTCTTCGTTGTGGGCTAGGAGTACGGAGCCGTCCTTGGTGGCTTCTTTGCCGACGATGATAGAAGAACAACGTTCTACGACAGCCGATGGACGATCTGTTTTATCGGCTGTCGCCGCCGGATTGGCTAATGCATCGGCAGGTGCAAGAAACAGGGCCAAGAGAATGGCGAACCAAAGCGCTTGGACCTGAGAAAGTTTAAACTTTGGCATGGGTGTCAGCTCCTTTTGAACTTAATCAAGCGGTGTAATTACTTCGGGATTGTAGGGGGCCGTCTGCGGTTTGGTCAAAATCAGGCCGAAGCGATTGATGGGTGTATTTTCGAAGGAATCGTAATCATGCCAACGGGTGATGAATTCTGCTATAGGAATATAGGTGTAATGCCCTAGGGTAGAAGGGTCCATAAAATAGACGTTGTTTTCGTCATAGCCAACGGCGACAACATAATGACCGTCTTCACTCTGGTAAGAACCATAGCTGCCTTTTGTGTCGGACCAAGCTTGAATGGCCAGCAGTACGGGTTCTTTTTGGTCAATATGTTTTTTGAGTTCTTCTAAGGTCATTCCTGTACGCATGGAAACTTTCAAGCCCAAAGAGGCGGCATAGTTAGCCATATTTAGGTAACTTGTACCATCTTGGGAAGTTGGTTTAATTTCCGCAGCCAGCATATCCAAACGCTTGTCAATTTGGTAGTAGCCAAGAATGGATTGTAAGGCGGTGATGCCGCAGGTATAGTCTGTGTCTTGGCGCGTCAGCGGAACGCGAATCAGGTTTTTAACATTCGATAGGGACGGAGCGGGATTTGCATAAGCTAGATTGCTTGCTAAAGGTAATAGACTTAGAGATAGCAGCAGAAAAATAGTAAAAAGATAGCGTTTTTTCATGGGAGCCTCCTTTGTCGAATAAAGAAATCGCTGTTTTAAACATAATACATATTCTATGGTTTCCAATAAATCCCTCTAAGAAAAATTGTTTTATGATAAACTGTATGGGGAAATAGTAGCTGGATGTTTGAAGATAGAGAACGCGAAGGACATATGAGTGTTCTCATAAAGTTCTTAAATCCATCGAATAAAATTCCACAACTAAACCTTGGCACGGGCATTTTGAAAATCTAATCCAAAGCAAGTCCAATTATTCGAAAAATGGGTATAGCAAAGCTAACC
>NZ_JAQUZF010000051.1:0-17807 GCF_028691475.1 Anaeromusa sp. | reverse complement strand
GAGGGGATTGGGGATTATTTCATAAAGATTTTAATCGTACGATAGACCCATGCCACTCTCTTTTCTGTTTCTTCTCGCGTTTCACCGGACACGACAAAAACCCCGAAGCGGTGGGCGTGGCTGAGGGGCGGTGGGACTTCATCCCCCGGCTTGTACCAGAATTCGAGCTTATGCACCCAGGGTTGTTTTTTGACTTCTCCCACCCCTTCGATACGTTCGAGAATGCCTGCAGGGGGAATAAAGTAGCGATTGGCGACAGCCTTATGAAATTGCGGCTGCAGTTCCGCTACATTCGGCTTCTTGCCGACGGCGATGGAAACGGCGGCGCGGACGTAGTTTATGCCGCAACCCAGAGGTACCAGGCTCTCGCTGAAATCGCCGCCGCTTAGGCGAGCCGCCATTTCGATCATCTTGGGGCCTTCTGGCGTTATCACCACATCCCCCTTGGTAATACCGTCGGTAACGCCCAGAGCCAAGGAAGCTTTTACCACTAACTCCTCCACCTGAACACGCTCATCATCACTTAAAACACTCGGTACCCAGCCGCCGTTTTCCATGATCTGCGGCAAAAAACGATCCCACCATTCGTAGTTGCGGTCCGCAAAGCCCGGCGTATAGCCTTGGCCATCGGTCATCACCGTTTCCGTGCTGATTTGCAAGCCCGGCAAGAATTCCTCCACCATACACTGACCGCTATAGGAAAAATCCAGGGAGCGCTGGAAAAGAGTTGCCAAATCACAGCCTTCCTGTAGCAAAAAGACCCCTCGGGAACCGGAGCGGTCCACCGGTTTTAAAATGAGAGGATAGCCGCGCCGGGCCACATGGTCTTCTAATTCCGCCAGGGTCGCCACCGGAGCAAACCAGGGAATGGGAATGCCTTGGTCCCGAAAGCGTTCCTTCATGGCCAGCTTGTTCGTCGCCCATTGGGCGGTCTGCAGGGAGACGGAAGGCGTGCCCGTATGGGCGCACACCGCCGCCAGGATATCGGGAATATCACTCCCCATAGTCAAGACACCGGCAATGTGCTGTCCTTGGGCTTTGTAATCGTCCAGAAAGCGGCAGATGGCCGGAACATCGCGCGTGCTGATCACGCCGTACGCATCCGCAACGGCAAAGCCGGGAGAATATTCGTTTTGATCAAGCGCCAACACCCGCAGACCCATCTCCTGGGCGGTACGGATCAAAAACAGCTGATCGCTGCTGGCGCCAAGAACGACCAAGGTATGTTTCTCATCCAAAATATACGCCTCCATTGACATTTACTACCTGCCCTGTGACATAGGCCGATTCGCTGGACGCTAAATACACCACCGCATCGGCGACGTCTTCCGGCCTGCCCACCGTACCCAAGGGCACTTTGGCGCAAACGGCGCTTTCCGGCTCCTGGGTAGTAGAAATTTCCTTAAACATGTCCGTACGGATATACCCCGGCGCAATGGCGTTGACGCGAATGCCGTCTTTCGCCATGATCTTCGACAAAGACCGGGTCAACGAAATGACCGCCGCCTTGGCGGCCGCATAATGAGGCGACATGGCGCCTCCCGTCTGCCCGCCCACAGAGGACAAGTTAACGATAACGCCGCGCCGCTCCTTTAAAAGCGGCCACGCCGCCTGAGAGCTCAAGAAAACGCTTTTCAAGTCGACCGCCATCATGGTGTCCCAGTCTTCTTCGGTAATCTCAGCGAAGGCTTTGAGCTGCAAAATTCCGGCGTTATTCACCAAGATGTCCAAGGCGCCCCATTGCTGCGTTACTGCCTGTAAAAAGCCCTGCACATCCTGCGAGCGGCTGACATCTCCTTGCAGACAAAGGGCTTCGCCTCCTTGCGAACGAATATAGGCGGCTACGCTCTCCGCCTCTTCTTGTTTATGCTGATAAGTCAAAGCCACCTTGGCCCCTTCCCTCCCTAAGGCAATGGCAATGGCTCTGCCGATGCCCCGAGAAGCGCCGGTCACAAGGGCTATTTTTCCTTTTAAGCGCTGCGTCACTGTGCCCATCTCCTTTTGATCTGTTCTACTATGCCATCTGCATCCAAACCATACGCTTTTGCCAATTCTTCTTGCGAGCCGGCTTCAACAAAGGCGTCCGGCAAGGAAATGCGCAAAAGCTCCCCCTGCCAAGCAGAGTCAAACAGCACTTCCGCTACCGCGCCGCCAACGCCGCCGCTGCGGCTGCCTTCCTCGATGGTTACCACACGGCGGCAAGTTCCGATAGTTTCCAGCAAGCTCGCTGCATCTAGAGGGTGCAGTTGTCTAAGCTGTGCCATGCCAACATCCATACCTTCTTGGCGCAGGCGCTGCCCAGCCTGCAGACTGTCCGCCAGACGCGGCCCCGTAGCCAGAAGCAGGATGTCTTTTCCGGCCTCTAAAAAGGCCGGTCGCTCCCAGCGCGTATCGCCTGCCAACTCTCCTTCCGGCGCTGGGCCGTAAGGCATAGCAATAGCAACAGGGCCCTGCAGCTTCGCCAGGCTTTCGGCCACCATCTGCTGCGCTTCCTGGCCGTCTTTTGGGTATAAAAGCCGCAGATTCGGCAGGCTGCGCAGATACGGCACATCATAAATGCCGTGGTGCGTAGGGCCGTCATAACCGGCAAAGCCGGAACGAGCCAAGAGTAGCAGTACCGGCAAATTAGGATAGCAAATATCATGATACAGCTGGTCATAGGCGCGCTGCATAAAGGTCGACTGGTAGCAAACAACAGGCTTGGCTCCACCCAAAGCCAGACCGGCGGCAAAAGTCAGCGCATGCTGTTCTTCCATGCCCGGATCAAAGGAACGCGCCGGGAAGCGGCTGAAAATGCGATCCAAGCCGGTCGCATAGCGCGTGGACGGCGTAATAGCAACAATGCTTTCATCCGATTCCATAGCTTTTTCTAACGCCGCCGCCGTCCAGTCCGGGTAGGTTTTACTCGGGACTCCGCTCGTTTTCGCTTGTCCTGTTTGCGGATCAAAGGCAAAAGAAAAATGCATGCGATAGGGATGGCTGTCTGCCGGGGTCCAGCCGCGGCCTTTTTGGGTGCGGAGGTGGATAAAGGGGAGTTTACCCACCCCGCCTCCTTGCGGAGGCACCCCTCCGCGGGAGGGGATTAACACACCCCGCTGCTTCGCAGCACCCCTCTCCAGAGGGGATTCCACCCCGTCACTACGTGACACCCCTCCAAAGGAGGGGATTGGATAACACCCCCCGGAAAAATCCCCTCTCGAGAGGGGTGGTTCCGCTAGGAACCGGGGTGTGTTGGGCCTCTTGAGAGGAGTGGTTCCGCCAGGTTCACCCACCCCGTCGCCAGCGGCGACACCCCTCCGCAGGAGGAGATTGGGGTGTGTTAGGCGTGCCCTTGCTCTTTCTAAGGCCGCTTTTACGGCAGCGACATCGTGGCCGTCTACAGGGCCGATGTAGTCCATACCCAGGGCTTCGCACCACTCCCGCATGTGCCCGGACTGCAGACAGTTATGGAGCGCCCCAAAGCCAGGACTGATGGCGTAACCGTTGTCGTTGAGAACTACGATCAGGCCGGGAACAGGCTGCGCTGCCGCATGGTTTAGGCCTTCCCAAGTCAGCCCTTCCGCCATCGCTCCATCGCCGACGATAGCGACGGTATAGCCTTCTTCGTCCCTCAACGCCTTAGCCTGGGCCAGACCGTAGGCGGCAGAAATGGCGGTACCCGCATGGGTGGCATCTAAGATATCGTATTCGCTTTCCGCGGGACAGACAAAGCGGCTCATGCCCCCGTAGGCGTTAAGCGTGGCAAATTGCTTCGCCCGCCCGGTCAATAGTTTATGAGTATAGCCTTGATGTCCAGTGTCCCAAAGCAGCTTATCCCGGTCAAGAGAAAATACGGCGTGAAGCGCTATAGTCAGCTCCACAGTACCAAGATTCGCGCCGATATGGCCGCCTGTTTGGGAAATATTTTGCAGCAAAAATTCTCGGACGCATCCAGACAGTTCCTGCAATTGCTGCTCCGTATAAGATTTAAGAGTCCGGTAATCCGGCCACTCCTGCTTTTGCACTATATTCACTCCTTAAACTTAGGATTGACGAGATTGTCCGTATCCTGTAAATCTTTACGCGGCGTCAGCACGCATTGGCTCAAATCGAGCTCATCGCTCAGCTCCACCCAGCGGACGATGGCCTCGGCCACCGTGGCCGGCTTCATCAGGCGATCTCGCGGCGTGCGGGAAATGCCGGGCCACCCTTCGGTATGACGCCAGATCTCGGTTTCCATATTTCCCGGGCACACCGTCATGGCCCGGATACGCCCGAACATGCTGTATTCCTCGTTCACCGCCGCACTCAAGCCCTGCAGGCCTGCTTTGGAAACCACATAGGACGCCTCGTAGGGAGCTCCTTGCAGCGCGGCAACCGAGGAAATATTGATTACTAAAGGCGCTTGGCTGTGTTCGTTCATCGCCGCCGCCAGTTCATTCAAAAGCAGGCACGGTGCCAGCAGATTGACTTTGAGCACTTCCTCCCAGGCGGCTGCCTCCGTATGGCCAATACGCCCTGGACGAATGAGCGCAGCATTATTAATCAGAATGTCTACCCAGCCGTCTTCGGCCTGCACCTTCTTTGCCAGTTCCTTAATAAAGACGGCTTGTGCCAAATCGCCCGGGACAGAGCGAATATCGCCACTTGTTTCACTTGTTAGTGAGGTATGTACTTCCCGCAAGCGCTCTTCACGTATATCAGTAAGCCATACCTTGGCGCCGCGGCTGGCGAAAGCCCTCGCCAGCGCCGCGCCCAGACCGCTGGCCGCGCCAGTGATCAGCACGCGCAGTTTGCTGCAATCCAACATCGAATCAGTCCTTTCTGGCGTAGACGACGATTTCACGGCCTACGCCGGCTTCGGCCATGGCTTGGTAGAGTTTTCGTTTGACGTCGTTTTGTCCGCCGGCGGCGATATTGAGTTCAAAGGCGCGGCGGCGTTCATGACAGCAGCGGCCCAGCTCCGGCTGATCGATGTATTCCTCTTCCATCAGTAAAAACCAGTCAATAGGGAAGGTCGCTTCTTTATGCACGACCTCCAGGCCCAGGCGCGTCAGGAGCGCTGGCAGTGATTGGGCGTCAAAATAGTTGATATGTACCGGCGGCACCAGCCACCAAGGACGAATATCGCGAATGGAACGGTAGGCCTGCTGGATGGGGTTGAATTCATTGGCCGCCATAATGCAAAGAATGCCGCCTGGCGCCAATTTTTCAAGAGCCAGCTGCAAGAAACCGACCGGATCGGGCACATGCTCCAGCACCTCGGCAATATGGATGACGTCAAAAAGGGGCAGCTCCCTCGCATGCTCCGCATCAAAGAAAGCGGCGTCTACCTGCAGGCCCTGTTCTCTAGAATAGGCCACAAGGGCTTCACAAGGCTCCTGTCCGTAACCCTGCCAGCCCCGATTCTTGCCGCACAGCAGAAAGGTACCGGCGCCGCTGCCCACATCAAACACGCTGCGCCGCTCCGGTGGCAGCAACTCTTCAAAGGTTTCATAGCGATCCTGATACATACGCAGCAGCCATTCTTGTTCGCGCGGTTCCGGCTGATTGACAAAAGGCTGCGCCTGATACAGTTCACTCAGCTGCTGAGGGGTCGGAATGGGCATAGCGTGTTTAAAACCGCAAGTTGTGCATTGTATAATCTCGTAGCCGTTTACTTGGGCTACGCTTTTTCCCTGGTGTTCATGAGAGTTCATTGGTTTCTGGTCTCCTTTGCTGAAAATAAGTCTTAATGGCCTGGGCTATGCGCTCAGAACCATAGCCGTCCAAAAGCGTTCTGCCCCGCTGTCCGGCAGCCGCTCTTTTTTGGGCATCTGCCAGCCACATTTCCACTATTTTTCGAACCTGCAGGGTTTGTTCTTGAATTGCAGGCCACATTCCCAGGCAAATCGCCATGCCGGCCTTTTCCAGTTCACTGCAGGCCAAAAGATGATCCTCGGTCAACGCAATATGGATGGCCGGCACACCCATTACTGCCAGTTCATACCCGGTACCGCCTCCGGCGGCCAAAGCCAGGTCCGCCTCCGCCATCACTGCCGCCATGTCCTGTACATCCCGTAAAACCCGATAGTCCCGGCAGCTGTGAGCCAGCTTCTTTGTCAAGGCTTCGCCATGGCAAAAAGCTTTGCCCAGTACCAGGCACGGTTCAAAGGGACAAGCTATTTCTTCCAATAGGTCCAGCGCAAAAAGAGACAAGCCAGCTGGATCGCTGCCGCCGAAGGTCAAGAGCAAGCGCGGGGTATCATTAGGCCGCTCTTGGCGGGGGGGCAGGTTGCGAAAGCGTTCCTGCAGCAGCACCCATTCCCAACCGGTATGGAGTTCACCTTGGAAGCTCCGCCAGTCCATCATCCTTACTTGCGGCACAGGGGGATAAAAGGCTAAGTCCGCCAATAAGCGCCGCTCACTAGGGTCATCAAGCGTCACGATTAGAACGGAACGCTTTTTTAGTTCTTCGAGACAGGCAGACGGCAAATCGTCACGGATGTCTAAAATCACGACCTCCGCCTGCCGCTCCCGGGCCAGCTGGAGCAGCCAGGATGCGCCTCCCGGATCGTCCGGCAGCCTCGCGCCATTTTCATAGGCAAAACCGTCTTGCTCGACCAACAGCACGCCTGGCTGACTTTCGCGCAGCGCGAAAAAAACCTGGTCCCCGGCCCGCCGCAGGGCCCTTGCCAAGACTAGGCAGCGCACCACATGCCCCAAACCGATCGCTCCATAGCCGTCACAACGAATGAGTACTCGCATATACATGTCCTTTCTTACGCCAGGCGATAAAACCCGCGTCGCGCCACTGGCCCTTTCAGGCGAGCTGCGGCACCCTGCCGCTCCGCCGCCTGCGCCAGAATGCCAAAAACAGTGCGGACTTCTTGGAGATAAACTTCCACATGAGCCTGCGTATGCGCCAAAGAAGGTTTAAACTGCGGATAGGCCAAATAGCCGCGTTCCAGCATTTCCTGCGTAAAAAGCGTACTCAGCGTCAGCTCGTCCGGATGATCAATACCAAAATGAGTCAAGCTGTCAAAGCCGTCCACATGCAGAGGCAGGCCTGCCTCTTGGGCAGCCTCCCGCCAGCCTTGCGATACCAGCTCTCCGATGCGCCGAATATAAGCGGCGACCTCCTGCTCTTGATGCTTATGAATGGTAGCCAGCGCCGCCGCCGGGCCGATGCGCTCCGTCCAGTTGGTACTGCTGATAAAGGAATCCTGCGCCGCCTGCATGACCGGTTCCGTGCCAATCACCGCCGCCATAGCGTAGCCGTTGGACATGGCTTTAGCAAAGACCGCCATGTCCGGCGTAACGTCATACAGCAAGTGAATACCGCCGCAGGTCATGCGAAAACCGGTGGTAATCTCGTCAAAAATCAGCACCGCTCCCACCTGATCAGCGATGCGGCGGACTGCCTCTAAAAAGCCTGGCGCTGGTTGACTGCTGCGCTGCGGTTCCATAACAATGACGCCCAATTTTTCCCCGTGCGCCGCGACAATGGCCTCCAACTCTTCCAGGCAATTATAACGAAAAGGCCATGCCGAGCCTTGCAATCCTTGCGGTACTCCCACTGGAGGCAAACCAGGCATCAGGCTGTCTTCCAGGGCGTCTTCGCTGCTCAAATTGGCCGCCAAGTACCAGTCCATCCAGCCATGATAGCCGCAAAAGGCAATACCATCCTTGCCGCTCTTAGCACGGCCAATGCGCACCGCCAGCGCCATGGCTTCGCCGCCGGAGCGGGCATAGCGCACCATGCCGGCCCAGGGGTGCAATTCGCACAAAACTTGCGCCAACTCCACTTCCTCCGGCACGTTCAGCGTGCATTGCACGCCCTGACGAATGGCCCGGCAAACGGCTTCGTCCACATCCTCGTCTGCATAGCCCAAAATGCAGGCGCCAACGCCCATCATGCACATATCTATGTAGGTCCGCCCGTCCAGTGTTTCCACTTCTACGCCTTTCGCCCGCCGGTAATACGCCGGCCACTGCTCGGGGAGGTACAGCTCCGGTCTTTTGGAAAGCAGCTGCGTGCCGCCAGGGATCTTAGTTTTCGCGTAACGATATAATTCTTTACCGTCCAATGTTCATACGCCTCTTTTCTTCTGGCTGCGCCAGCGTTACAATATAGCAAACACCTTATACGTAGGAGGAACTGCGATGAGTCTGACTTTACATCGTCTTTGTTTGGGCACGGTCCAATTGGGCCTGCCCTATGGCATCGCCAACCGCACCGGCCAGCCTTCCGCCGCCGAAGCTGCTTCGATCCTAGATCACGCCGTCACCTCAGGGCTCACCTTGATCGACACCGCTGCCGCATACGGGGAAGCAGAAGAACGCATCGGCCATTTCTTGCAGGGCAGAAACTGCGAAGAAATTCGCTTTATATCTAAGCTACGCCCGCACCAGCTGGCTTCCTTGGCCGCTGCGAAACGAGAAGCTAAAATCAACGAAGAACTAACAGGTTCTTTAGAGCGTCTGCACTTGCCGCAGCTTTATGCGTACCTGCTGCACACTTCCGATGATTTTTACCTGCCTGGCGTAACCGCCGGGCTGCAAGCCTGCCGAACCGCTGGTCTTACCCAGCACATCGGCGTATCGATTTATGAAACCCAGCAAGCCTTAGACGCCGCCAATGCAGGCATTGATTTTATCCAGGTTCCTTATAATCTTTTTGATACACGCCTGGACCAGACAGAGTTCTTTCGTCTAGCCGCAGCCAACGGCGTAACCGTTCACGCCCGCAGTCCGTTTCTGCAAGGCTTGCTGCTGCTCCCTGCCGAAGAAGTACCTGAGCATTTACAAAAAGCCGTACCGCTTTTACAAAATCTGGATGCACTCCTGGAAAAATATGATTTTTCCAGAAAAGAAGCCGCTTTCTTATTTTCCTATCTGCATCCCGGCATCGAGGCCGTTGTCTTCGGTACGGAAACAGTAGAGCAATTAAAGGAAGACCTTACGCTGGCTAAACGTGCCGACGAGTTCGCCGCCTGCCGCGAAGAGCTGGCTTGGAACTTTTCCGATGTCAGTCGGGCAATTATTATTCCGAGCTTGTGGGCAATCCCCTCCCGCGGAGGGGTGGCACGTAGTGCCGGGGTGGGTGAAACTTCGCAGCACCTCTCTCAAGAAGCCGAACACACCCCGTCGCCAAAAGCGACACCCCTCTCAAGAGGGGATTAGGGGATTTACCGCCTGTCGGAGCAAAGCAAGCACGCCTGCCATATTGCTCCGCACATCTTTCTCCCGAATGCGAATAACCTGGATGCCGAGCTGTCTTAGCCTAGCATCACGTTTTGCATCATAATCTTGCTTTGCATCATGACTCTGACCGTCAATTTCAATAGCCAGCTTCAACTGCGGCGCAAAAAAGTCGACAATGTAATGATCAATTGGTATTTGGCGGTGAAAGTCAACGCCTAGCAGCTGTTTATGCTTCAGTTGCAACCACAGTAAGACTTCTCCCAAAGTACCATGTTTGCGCAGTTCTCTTGCACGTTCCTTCAGGTTTTTGTCATAAGGCAATCTATGCAAAGCGCTTTCCTTCTTTCATCGCATATGCAGCAAGGGTCGCAGGCCATCGCTTGGATCGGCGCGCCACTCCCGCTCGGCCAGTTCGCTGGGAGCGGGATTTTTTTGTCCGCTTCCTTGCGCTTTTTCACTATCGCGGCACCATTGAATCACTTTGGCAATGTCCGCAGGGAGCCAGCAATGTCCGGCGGCAAATTCTTCGCCTTGCCCATCCAGATCCAGATGAAACTCCACCATGGACGCTCCCCAGCGCTGCGCTGCGCTTAACACTACGCCGGGATTGACTGTATGGTCGGACCAACCGACCGGTATCTGACAAGTTTGACGCAAAGTATCCATGACCGCCAGGTTGCAGTCTTCCGGCTGCGCTGGATAGCCGGACACGCAGTGTAATAGAGTCAAATCCTGACAGCCGTTTTGCCTCAGAACACTTACGGCGTGCTCCACTTCCGCTAATGTGGCCATGCCGGTCGAAAGCACAACCGGTTTTCCTGTGACTGCGCAGGCCTTCAGCAGCGAATCCCAGAGAAGTTCGTAGGAAGCAATTTTATAAAAATCCACATACGGCTCTAACTGAGCTACTGCCTCCAAATAAAACGGCGTGCAGGCAAAGGCAAGACTGCGTTCTTTACAGGTTTTAACCAGCTCCGGCAAAAAGGAAACAGGAAGCTCCCAGGCTTCCCGCCGGCGGTGCCGTTCGCTTTGGACCAAAATTTCTGGCGCAAACAGCTCACGCAGACGAAAGAGCTGAAATTTCACGGCGCTACAACCGCAGTCCGCAGCCGCATGAATGAAGGCGCGGCAGCGCTCCAAATTTTGGTTGTGATTACTGGATACTTCCGCAACAAATTGAACTTGAGACATAAGAGCTCCTTTCAGCTCCCCTCTAGAGAGGGGTGGTTCCGCTAGGAACCGGGGTGTGTTGGGACCTAGCCGCGCAGGAGTTACCCACCCCGATGCTTCGCATCACCCCTCCGCAGGAGGGGATCCAGAGTATTTACTACATAGTCTTGCTCTTCATAAGTTAGATCGTAATACAAAGGCAAGGTCAGCGCTTCCTGATAGTACCGCTCGGCTTCCGGAAAAGCTCCTTCTTGAAAGCCCATGCGCCGATAAAAAGGCTGCAAATGCACGGGGATATAGTGTACATTGACGCCTATACCGGCTTGGCGCATAGCGTCAAAAACCTGCTTGCGCAAACCTCGGGGCAGCCGAACAACATACAAATGCCAGGCAGAACTCCCATAAGATATCTGCTGCGGCAAGATCAGAGACAAACCGGCTAATAATTCATTATACCGAGCTGCCAATTCCCGGCGGCGTTCGACAAAGCGATTTAGCTTTTTCAACTGACTTCGCCCCAGAGCCGCCTGTATATCCGTCATACGATAATTAAATCCAAGATCGATTTGCTGGTAATACCAACTGCCTTCGGAAGCGCCTTCCATCTCCCCTTCGTTTCTTGTAATGCCATGGGAACGTAAAAGCCTCAGCTTTTTATCCAGGTCTTCCCGATTGGTAAGCACCATACCGCCTTCGCCGCTGGTAATGCTCTTAACCGGATGAAAGCTAAAAATCGTCGCATCACTATGTTCGCAGCAACCAATCGACTTTCCCTTATAGGTTCCTCCCAAGGCATGGGACGCATCTTCAATGACTGCAAAGCCGTATTGCTTCGCCAGCTCACTAATACGCTCCATGTCGCACGATTGTCCTGCAAAGTGAACAGCTACTAAAATTTTAGGCAGCTGTCCTTTTACCTCGGCCTCCGCCAATTTTAGCGCCAATTTTTCCGGGCAGAGATTGTATGTACGCGGATCAATGTCAACAAAATCCACTTTGGCGCCGCAATAGCAGGCGCAATTAGCGGAAGCCACAAAGGTATTCGGCGTAGTCCACAAATAGTCTCCAACACCAAGCCCTAGCGCCAAGCAGGCAATATGCAGCCCTGCAGTCGCATGACTGACTGCGACTGCATGAGCAGCAGCGCCATGCGCCGCTACTTCCCTTTCAAACAACTCCAACTGAGGGCCCTGGGTTAAAAAAGGGGACTGCAATACCTCCTGAACAGCCTTTATATCTTCCTCGTCAAGATGCTGACGCGCATATGGAATCATAGTAGATCCCTCTCTACTTCAACCTGCTCCAACATGTTGACCAAGTCCTCCACCTGCAGCACCTGCTCTTCATTGTCGCTTGTATACGCAAAATCTTCGGGCACAGCCTTGCCTTGCCAAGCCTTATAGGCCCAGTAGACAAATTCCGGTTCTACTACATAAAAGTTTCCCATATCTTTCGTCCGCCTGGCTTCGTCAACGGAAATCAGCATTTCATGCAATTTTTCTCCTGGCCGTATGCCGATGACATTCTGCCGGCACTCCGGACAAATGGCTTGCGCCAAATCGCCAATGCGCATGGTAGGGATTTTAGGAACAAATACTTCTCCCCCCCGAGCATGTTCAAATGCAAACAAAGTAAGTTCTGTCGCTTTTTCCAAGGTGATCCAAAAGCGAGTCATGCGTTCGTCGGTAATCGGTAATTCGCCTGTGTGCCGCAACGACTGAAACAGTGGAATTACACTTCCCCGGCTGCCTACAACATTGCCATAGCGCACCACACAGCATTTGGTTTTGCCGCCGCTATAGGAATTAGCCGCTACCGCAATTTTCTCTACACATAGTTTCGTAGCACCATATAAATTGATAGGATTGACCGATTTATCCGTGCTCAAAACCACGACACCTTTTACTTGACGGTCAATGGCCGCTTCAATCACGTTCTGCGTGCCGATAATATTGGTTTGGATGGTTTCAAAAGGGTTGTATTCTGCAGTAGGAACATGCTTAAGCGCTGCCGCATGCACTACATAGTCCACATTTTCCAAGGCTCTATATATACGATTCTTATCACGCACGTCACCGATAAAATAACGCAGACATTGATACTGCGCCTCGGAAAAGGTTTGCTGCATACGATACTGCTTATACTCATCACGGCTAAAAATAATCAGCCTCTTAGGACTATATTTTTTTAATATCTGCTGTACCAAACTCCGCCCGAAGGAACCAGTTCCTCCGGTAATCAGTACGCTTTTTCCATTCAACATTTGTATTCCTCAGCTTCCTTTTCTTTTAGCTTATCTACTATCTATGTAGTATTCGTGATTTAGCCTAATAGATCCTGTCTTAACGCCTTAGTACGTTTTTCTAACTGAGCTGCACTTTGGCACCATGCAGCCTCCAAACGGGCCAACGCCGCCATAGAAGCCTCGCCCCATTGCCACATAGCTTCCAACTGCTGAATCCGGCTGCCACTAAAAGAACGTTTCACTTGCGCTACATAACTACGCAGTGCCCAGGCTACCTGTTTATAAGCAGATTCTTGCAATATCGGCAAGAAAAGACTCGGCCAAACTGCCTGTTCGGTCTGTTCTAGCTCCCCGATCAAGGCCGCAATGCGGCTCCTGCAAGAGAGCAAATTACTGCGCCACACCAACGTTTTTGCTACGCCTTGCCATATATCCCGTCCCGGCCTGACCATTCCCGGCGCCTGCAGCAGTTCTCCCAGACAAATATCCAGTACTGGCAACGCTGACAAAGTCTCCTGCAGCGGCTGTTGCAACGCGCCTTTAATTTGCGCGCCCCCTTCTGTGGCGTTAATAACACGCCCCTCAGGCAGCTTTGCTAAATACTGCTCAAAATATTGCAGGAGGTTATAAAAATTACGGATAGTCCGTACCTGTTCGCCATAATATCCGGGAACCCAGAGCATCTCTTCCTGCGGATTGCCGGAATAGCCATGCGCCAGCACCCCCTCTGCATGATCCGCATCCTCGGATAAGGCACAATCCTGACCAATAAAAATAATCGGCCAACAGCCAAGCTTTACTGCAATATCCAAGGAAAGAGTCGCTACGCTGGCAGTTCCGCAAAGTTTTTCCGTTTCCGGCACAATAGTTTCCATTCCAGGATAAGGAAACGGCAGCGGGTAGTCAAGAAAATCAAAAAACAACATGCTTCCCGTATGAGCTGCTACCGCTTTTTCCATGCCGTAATAGCTGGTTGCCAAAAGAAGGGATTCGTCCAGCGAGCTCTCCAACTCCGCAAAATTGCGGTTAAAGGGATCGCCTACGACCAGCATATGCGGCGTTATGCCTTTGCGTTTAAGCGCGCCAATCGCCGAGCCGGAGGCGATAATCAACCCTCTCCCTTGATACTGCGCCAAGACATCAATGTTTTTATTCAAGGAAGGCCCTGCCGCAACCAGCACCGCTGGAATGTTTTTCATTCTAGACTGCAACTCTCGCAAACCCAATTGCGACAATACAGCCGGCACATTATGCACTGCATTCTCAACAAGTTCCCAAGCTTCGCTTTCTTCTTCCTGCAGTTCTTGCAACGCATCCTGTAAAGCAGTAAACCAAGAACCGTCCTTAAAAGCAGCAAAGGCCTCTTCGTTCGTTTTCACAATGGGCTCATATTGCAGGCAACGCACCTGTCCAAGGCCGTATTCTTGTAAAAAAAGAGCCACTTGTCTGGCACTATGGCGGACTTGCGACGCAAAAAAACGTTCCGCCTTCGCCGCTGGCTCACATTGCGCATAAAACCAGTAATAATCAGCCTCTGGAGAAGCTTCGAAAACAACAATTCGATCCTGCTCTGAAATCATTTCCTGCAAGGCACGCACATGATACCCCAGGCCGCAGCCACAAATCAGCCACAAGCAGCCTCCTTGCGGCGCTTCAGAATCATTGGTCAGCGCAGGAAGCTTCCAAACAGGATCTTGGTTGCGATTTTTTTCGGCCCAGTTCCGGCCACCATGCTCCGGAGCATCTGGGTCGTGCAGAAAAACCTCCTGCCCATCCTTACGCAAACGCAGTGTAAGAAAGCCATTTGGCGCCGGCCCAAGAACAAGTTCACTTCCTCCATCGGAACGAAAACAACATTCCTCTGCAGCCGCCAATAGCTGCGGCGTTATGGCTGCCACCTGTCTAAATTTTTCCTCCGCACGAGTCAGCTCTCCTTGCCGCAGTTGCCGTGCTGCTTCTACAAAGATTTTCCCTGCCTGCTTTTTTTTCCTTTTTATCACCAAATTCTCTCCCTCATAAAAAACCGCTATTTACTGCAGCGGCTCATAACCCGCTAATTTCAAAAACAAGGCCCCATATGCTTGCGCCATTTGCGAATAATTCGGCAGCCTCCCCAGCACCCTTTCACTGTTAGCGGTAAATTTTCCGCGCAGCTCCGCATCCCCCAGCAAGCGTTCTAATTGCCGTACCAAGGCCTCAATATCACCTGGCTGGTAAAACAGCGCATTTTCTTCTTCGACTACTTGCTCCACTACGCCATGCACCGGCGTGGTCACGATAGGCAAATGGCAAGCCATAGCCTCCAAAATGACCCGGGGAAAACTTTCATTGCGCGAACAAAAAGCAAAGATATCTGCCGCCGTATAGTACTTCGCCGCCTCAGGGGTTTCCGGTATAATGTGAAAACGGCGGCGGCGTTCCTCAGGTAACTGTTCCCTCGCAGCTCTCACCCGCGCTCCATAGGCATCATCCTTTGCGCCTACCAACACGATATGCGCTTGCTCTGCCGAAGCACCAGACAACTTCTCCATTGCCAACGCCAAATCCAGCTGTCCTTTGCGCTCCCCCACCGTGCCGACGGAAAGAATCAAAAGTTCCGCTTCCGCCACGCCCAGGCTTTGCCGCACGCTTTGCCGCTGCCACTTAGCCATATTGCGTTCCAAACGCTTTCGATCCAGACCATTATGTATAGTATAGTAATTTTCCTTTGTTTGCCATTTTGCAAACAACCTTTGCGTCGCATCTGCCACAAAAACAACCGCGCCGGCTGCGGAAAAGGAAGACCACAGCTCTTGAGCCAATCTTTCACCGTACTGCTTCGGCCACACAGTACCCTCTTCGCTATCGCGAATATTCCATAAGGAAGGAATGCCACAACGAGCCGCCGCCCGCACCGCAGGAAAAGCCTTAGACGTATTCGCATACACCACTTTTATCTCTTGGCGCGTAATCCGCGAACACAGTTCAGCCAGCAGCTCTTCATATTTTTCTCCCTTTTGGGGCAGCACGTCTGGAAATGCCGAAAAGAAAACAGGAATTCCTGCTTCTTCATACAGCTTTTGCACCGGACCGTCATGCCCTGCAAAGACAAAGGGTTCTAAAATGCCGTTATCTCTCAACCAGCGAGTCAGTTCAAACTGACTGTATGCCGCTCCTTCCAGTTGAAAATTATCGACATACACCAGCGTTTTTACATTGTTCATTAATAAGAAACCCCTTTCGCCTGCAGCCAAGCAGCAAAGGCCTTCAGTCCAGCCTCCAGCCCTGTATGCGGTTCATATTGCAGCAAGCGTTGCGCTTTTGAAATGTCGGCATAGGTTTCCTGCATGTCACCGGGCGGTACGGGTTTATATTGAATGACTGCCTTCGTTCCTAAAATCCGTTCCAGCAACTGCAGCAGTTCCACGAGGGACACCGTTCGTGAGTTTCCCAAATTTATTACTTCATATTTGCTTTTCTCATACTGCAGCGCCCCTTGTATGCCGGCTACAATATCATCAATATACGTAAAATCACGGCGCATACTGCCGTCGCCATGCAATGTCACCGCCTGCTTATTCAAAAGCTGCAAGGCAAAGCGATGTATGGCCATGTCCGGACGCTGCCGCGGCCCATAGACAGTAAAAAAGCGCAAACAAAGCACTTGCATGTCATATAGATGACTATAGGTATAACCAAGCAATTCCCCGGCCGCTTTGGTCGCCGCATAGGGGCTGATGGGCCTTGCTACGGAATGCTCCTCGCAAAAGGGCGCCTCCCGGTTTCCTCCATAGACAGAGCTTGAAGAGGCAAAAACCACTTTCCTTACACCTGCCTGGCGGCAGCCTTCGAGCACCATTTGAGTACCGCCGATATTAACCTGCTGATATAATACCGGTTGACGCAGAGAGGGTCCTACGCCCGCCCGCGCCGCCAAATGGACCACTGCATCATAAGTATTGCTGCACAGCACGCGCTGCAAAAACGCTTCCTCGCAAATATCGCCTTCCCACAGGCGAAACTTCTCTTGCTGCAGTGCGCCGCGAAGATTGTCCCGTTTTCTCTCCGGCTCATAGTAATCGTTGAAATTATCAATAACGCTGACCTGATGCCCTTGGGCCAGCAGCGCTTCTGTTAGGTGACTGCCAATAAAGCCTGCGCCGCCTGTAATCAAAAAATGCTTCACGCCTTTTACTCCTGTCGCTCTTGTTTACTTTTCAAATATTGCGCATCTTCCCTTAGGGATTTTTGATAGCCTTCATTAATGGGAATGTGGGCGTTACCCTGCAGCCACTGCGAATGCTGCTGCAGCAGCGCCCACACATCGGCAAAACCAAACTGCGGCTTTTCAGGATACAGCGCTTGAAAAATACGCTCTGCTAATTGAAAATCTTCCGGTTCATCTACAGACAGCCGGATATGCCCCAACTTTTCCGGGCAATGCACTACGCCGCAGTGATAGCTTTGGGGGCGCGTAAAATGGTAGCTTGTTACATGCTCTCTTTCAGAAGGAAGTTCCGCCTTTTCCCACCCTTCTGTTAAGGCTTTCATCGTCAGGGCCGTCACGTCCAAACCGTCCGGATAGGTATCACAGGCTCCAGAGGCGGTAATATCATAAGGACCTTCCAAGAGAAGACGCACAACTTCATCGGTCAGTACCGGGTCCAATAAAGGGCAGTCCCCGGTAATGCGCACCACATGGGTCGCCTCGTATTTCTTCGCCGCCTGATAATAACGATCCAATACATCCTGCAGGCTGCCGCGATAACAGTCTACGCCCAGCGACTGCACATACGCGGCCAAGGGGGCATCGCTTTCTTCCGTACTTGTTATCACAGCCAAGCGATCTATCGTACGGCACCGCTGGACCCGCTCCAAAAGACGGCCAATCATCGGCTGCCCCAAAAGCGGCTTCAGCACCTTCCCCGGCAAACGCGTCGAGGACATTCTTGCTTGAATCAAAGCAACAACCTGCGCCATAATTCCACTCCTCATTTTACCATTTCTATTATTGTATCAAAAAACAAGTAATTTTTCATTTTTATTATCCAACCGCTAAAAACGCGAAAAGCACTAAAAAGGATTTTAATTAAATGAGTCTTTTGCATAACTAGTATTTTAAAAAAACAACGCGACATAATACGCCGAAAGATGCTCCGCCAGGTTCTCAAGAATGCAATTCAGCTTTCCGCTATAAAGCCTGGTGGAACTGCAGCTAAAAAAGGGCAGACTACTCCCGTTATCGCTT
>NZ_JAQUZF010000177.1:0-3770 GCF_028691475.1 Anaeromusa sp. | reverse complement strand
TACAATGAGAAATTTTGCATCTTTGAAAGCCAAACAATTTACGGAATCCGTCATCCGGGAGATGTCCCGCGTGGCGGCGGCGCATGGCGCGATTAACTTAGCCCAAGGCTTTCCGGACTTTCCAGCGCCTCAAGAATTGAAGGAAGCGGCGCAGCGGGCCATTTTTGCCGATCACAATCAGTACGCCATTACCTGGGGTTCTAAGCCGCTGCGGGACGCCATCGTCTGGAAAACGCAGCGAGACTATGGCGTAACATGGGATCCGGAGACGCAATTGACCGTTGTCTGCGGTTCCACCGAAGGCATGATTGCCACCTTGCTGGCAACGATTAACCCCGGGGAAGAGGTTATCGTTTTTGAACCGTTCTATGAAAATTATGGCGCTGATGTGGTTTTGTGCGGAGCCACTCCCCGCTATGTGACGTTGAAGGCGCCTGATTTTTCCTTCGACTTTGAAGAATTGGCGGCTACCTTTAATGAAAAGACGCGCGCTATTATCATTAATACTCCCAATAATCCTACAGGTAAAGTGTTCAATAAGAAAGAGCTGGAGTTTATTGCTGAATTGTGTCAGCGCTATGACGCCTTGGCGATCACCGATGAAATTTACGAGCACATTTTGTATGACGACGCGAAGCATGAACCGATTTGGACCTTGCCGGGCATGGAGGAGCGGACCGTTGTCATTAACAGCGTTTCCAAAACCTACAGTGTTACTGGCTGGCGTATCGGCTTTGTAGCGGCGTCTGCGGAGCTGACAGCCTCGATTCGCAAGGTTCACGATTTTCTAACCGTAGGTGCTGCGGCGCCGCTGCAAATGGCAGTAGCCGAAGCGGTGCGCTTTGAGCCTCAATATTATGAAGAATTGGCGTCTTTTTATCGGGAACGCCGCGATTATTTGCTAAAGGTGCTGCAGGAGGTCGGTTTGGGTTGTGTGCGGCCCCAGGGGGCGTACTATATTATGGCGGATATCCGGCCGATGGGCTGGGATGACGATGTAGCCTGCGCCTTCCATTTGGCGGAAAAAATCGGCGTAGCTGTAGTGCCTGGTTCCAGTTTCTATCGTCCGGAGCAGCCGGACAGCCATACCTTCATTCGCTTCTGCTTCTGCAAAAAAATGGAGACCTTAGAAGCAGCGGCGGAGCGTCTGCGTCAGTGGCGCAAAAAATAGCAGTCAACGAATTTTAGGTGTCATCTTCCTGAACCATACCCAGGGCCCGGGCGTGAGAGGGGAATGAAACGGCCGGAAGTTCGCTGCCGATAGAGGACAAAATCATGCGTGAACAGAGAGGAAGATCACAATGAATAAAAAATGGTTAAAATGGACCAGTGCAGCCCTGGGCGTTGTTTTGGCAGGAGTTCTTTTGGCAGGCTGCGGCGGCGCTTCTAAGCCGGCCGCAGATGCTAATAAGCCCTTGCGGGTAGGGGTAACCGCAGGCCCCCATGCGGAAATCATGGAAGAAGTTAAAAAGGTAGCGGCTAAAGATGGCTTGAACATCCAGATTGTGGAGTTCAACGATTATATTCAGCCGAATATTGCCTTGAATCAAGGGGAATTGGAAGCGAACAGCTATCAGCATCAGCCGTTTTTAGACAATCAGATTCAAGAAAGAAAATATGCCTTGACCAGCGTGGCTAAAACCGTAATTTTCCCGATGGCTGCGTATTCTAAGAAAGTGAAATCCGCCGCGGAATTGAAAGACGGCGCGATTGTAGCTATTCCCAATGATCCTACCAATGCGGGCCGAGCGCTGCTGCTTTTGGAAAAGCAGGGGCTGTTGAAGTTGAAAGAGGGCGCTGGCCTGAAAGCGACGGTAGCGGATGTTGTGGGGAATCCTAAGAACATTCAGCTGCGAGAACTGGAGGCCGCTCAGGTGCCTCGCTCCATGGAAGATGTGGATTTGGCGGTTATCAACACCAACTATGCCTTGGTAGCAGGCTTAGTTCCCACTAAGGATTCGCTGTTCATCGAAGACGGAAATTCTCCCTACGCCAACGTGATTGCCGTTCGCACTCAGGACAAAGATAACCCGGCTGTGCAAAAATTGCTCAAAGCCTATCAGTCTGCGGAAGTGAAAAAATTTGTAGCCGAGCATTTTAAGGGTTCAGCTTTGTCTGCTTGGTAAAAACGGCGTAAAGTTCATGCGGTAGTTTAGAGGTAACGGTTTCCTAAAGGGGGTGTACTGAGTGAGTCAGAGATTAAATGAAAAAGAGGCGCGGCTTTTAGAACTGCTGCGGCAGATGGGCAAGGTGGCCGTTGCCTTTTCCGGCGGCGTCGACAGTACTCTTTTAGCGGCGGCGGCGCATAAAGCGCTGGGGATGCAGGCTTTGGCGGCTACGGCGTTTTCACCGTCTTTGCCGGAGTGGGAGCTACATGATGCCAAACGCATTGCCGAAATGATCGGTGTGCGGCACGTGGTGCTGGAAACACAGGAATTTTCGCAGGACGCTTTTGTGGAAAATACGTCTTTGCGTTGTTATCATTGCAAAAAAGAGCGCTTTACAGCGCTTGTGGGCTGGTGCGAAAGTCAAGGTATACCTTGGATTGTGGAAGGCAGCAATTTAGATGATGCCAGCGACTTTCGTCCGGGCATGAAGGCCATTGAAGAGCTGTCGGCTTCGGTAAAAAGCCCGCTTTGGGATGCGGGCTTTACTAAAGCAGATGTGCGAGCGCTTTCAAAGGAATGGGGCCTGCCTACTTGGAATAAACCTAGTGCGGCCTGCCTGGTGTCGCGGCTGGCCTATGGCTTGCCGATTACAGCGGAACGGTTAAAACAAGTAGATCAGGCGGAGCGAGCCATCAAGGAAATAACCGGGCCTGTAAATTTGCGGGTGCGTCATCATGGTGAAACCGCGCGCATTGAAGTGGCGCCGGAATGGTTTGCTAAGCTGGCGGAGCCGGCGGTCGCGGCGAAGCTGACGAAAACGTTGCAGGGCATAGGTTTCGTGTATATAGTGCTCGACTTAGCCGGATATCGCTTAGGCAGTATGAATGAAATGCTGTCATCGGAGCAGACGGAGGGACTGGGCCAATGAGACCGGAAGAAGGGTTGCAGGAACTGTTGCAGCAAGTGTTGCAACAGCTGAGCTTTGGCAGTGTCATTCTTACGCTTCAGGACGGGCGGGTGCTGCAGGTGGAGAAAAGAGAGGTCTTTCGGTTGCCTTATGCGGCGTCTAAATCTGCAGCGGCGGCACCTACGGACACGGAGCCGGTGGTCAAGCGCATTTTGGCGGCTTTAGGGACCTTGGCTTACGGTCGAATGGAATTGAAGGTGCAAGGCGGCAAGGTGACTCAAGTGGAAACTACGGCCAAGCTGCGCGGCAGCGATTGGCAAGGCATGGATGGAGACGGCATCTAGGATCGTTATTGCCTAAAAGGAGCTTGACAGGCCGCTGCGAGCATGGTATTCTTTAATCAATTCAGAGTTAAATAGTCGAGTTTGGCTGATCAGAAAGACTGAAGGCCAAGGAGGTTTCGCGGCATTGTGCTGAGAGAGTCTTCCTTGGTCTTTTTTGTTGTAGCAACAAGGTAAAAAGAGTCATTCTGAAGGTATGAACAGGAGGAAGAAAAATGAAAATTGCAAAAAGCCTAATTGACCTGATTGGGAACACCCCGCTGTTGGAGCTGACGAATTACGAAAACAACCACAAACTGCCGGCGAAAATTGTGGCCAAGCTGGAATACTTCAATCCTCTGGGCAGCGTGAAGGATCGAGCTGCTTACGCCATGATTGCGGATGCAGAGTCAAAAGGCCTTGTGGACAAGGATA
>NZ_JAQUZF010000050.1:0-17948 GCF_028691475.1 Anaeromusa sp. | reverse complement strand
GCCAGGCTTTTACTGGCTCGCATTTGTCTACTGCAGATACTATTATTGGTTTTGAGTTCCACCAGGAGCAGTCTGGCACGGCATATTCCCTCTGCCTGCTCCGTTCATCATACCGCGATGATGTTTGCCCATTTCACCCGGGTGCGCTTTCATCCATTCCATGCGGTCTTGCATGAATTGCAGGTGTTGGTCAGCCTGTTCTCGGCTAATCAAACCCTTTGCTACTTCTTGATTCAAAAAGTCTTTTTTCAAAACCAGCATTTTCTCGTGATGCGCTGCCATATCCTGTTGAAACTCTGCTTTCTGCGCATCCGTC
Organism: Anaeromusa sp.; assembly: GCF_028691475.1. Taxonomy (NCBI): domain Bacteria; kingdom Bacillati; phylum Bacillota; class Negativicutes; order Selenomonadales; family Sporomusaceae; genus Anaeromusa; species Anaeromusa sp. The sequence goes on along the minus strand of NZ_JAQUZF010000050.1, from coordinate 17,632 downwards.
CAGGTGGCGTTGTTAAACAAACAAGGACGCTCGCCGCCAGCTACTGGACCACCGCCCATAGGACCCATAGGCGCCGCCGATACCCATGCAGCCGAAACAAGAATTACCCCAGCAGCCAAAGTTGCTATCCATCTTTTTTTCATCATTGTTAATCCCTCCTGTTTTGTTTGTGTCTTTATTGTATCGTTCAGACATGGCAAATATTTGGCGTCTTTGTGACAAAAGATTGAACTTATCATAATATAACGCAGGAAAATGACATAGTAAGACGAATTTTATTATCAATAAAGATGCATCATACTAAAAGGAGTGATTCACGTGTACGATACTGACTGCTACACTCGCTCTCAAGCTCTTGGCTATGCAAGGTTAGCCTTAAAAGAAATGGCTGCCAAAAAAGTAATTCCTCTTGAGATAGTTCCTGCCATTATGCAGCAAATGCTGCAGTTAATGGAAGAATTCACGCCGGCAGAAGCGGAGGCTAGGGGAAATCAGTTCCGTCAATCAGAAACTTACCAACAGGCGATTGCCAACTTGAAAGGTAAGTCTACTCCCCCAACTTAAAGTATCTGTTGAAAAGCGAGTAAAAGATGCGATGCCTGGACGGCTTTGCATCTTTTTTACGTGTAGCCTTTTATGCTATACTGTCTACATGATATAATTTCTTCATTAAAAGCAATTTTGTTGTGTAATTACGAAAGGATGACTCATTTTATGACACTGGAAACGATTGAACGCATCAACGCCTTATCGCGCAAGCAACGCTCCATCGGCTTGACGGAAGAAGAAAAGCAGGAACAACTTCTGCTTCGCCGGCAATATATTGACAATATTAAAGTACAAATCACCCAAGCATTAGGCCCAGACACTCCGGCGGCTCCACTCCATGAACAGTAAAACAGTCTGGGGCTTCCGCCAATATTGGGGCTGGGTGCTGCTTTTGGCATTGACTCATTTCACCAGTGATTTTTATAATAATTTCCTGCCCCCCATGCTGCCTTTTCTGGTAGATACCATGCACATTTCCCTCACCACAGGCGGCCTGCTGGCCATGGTCTACGCCATCACTTCTTGTCTTCTGCAGCCGTTTTTTGGTTATTGGGTTGATCGACAGGGAGCCACATGGCCTCTCTTAGCCACAATTCCAGGCAGTGCGTTTTTCATCTGTTTAAGCGGCGAAGCGCCTTCACCGCTTTTTTTATTTTTATTGGTCGCCGTCGCCGGTACGGTCTCTTCTGTATTCCATCCGCTGGCGTCCGCCCTGGTGGCGCGCGTCACCGATCCATCCCACCGGGCGTTTTCTATGTCCTTGTTCATCAGTGGCGGCAATATTGGTTTTGCGGTTGCTCCAGCTCTGCTGACAGGCTATCTTTCCACATGGGGACTTGAAAGTCTTTGGTTCCTTTTCTTTCCGGCCCTTGCCCTCGCTGCTGCGTGCCTTGCTTCCCGTTTGCATTTGGTACCGCTTCGCGACCAGCATCAATTTGCTTTTAAAGAAGACACCACAGCCCCCTCTTGGTATCGATCTAAACCTCTTTTGTTATTAAATACCGCCATGACGCTGCGCTGTTGGACGCAAGTAGCTTTTTTAACGTTTCTACCACTGTTACTGCCGCTTTGGGGCGCCTCCGCCGCCATGGGAGGCACCTTCCTTACGGTGTACCTCTTAGGCGGCGCTTTAGGAAGCTTTTGCGGCGGTTGGGCTGGTGATCGCTGGGGGCATGCCCGTTGCATTCAAGGCTGCCTGCTCCTCGCCCTAACCTCATTAGCCTTGTTTCTCTTCTCCAGCTCTTTATCCTGGTTGGCTTGGATCCTTATTTTCCTTGGCGGCGCTGGCCTGCAAGGCTCTTTGCCCTCATCCATAGTCTGGGCGCAAACTATTTTGCCCCAAAATGCCGCTATGGCCTCCGGCATGATGTTAGGGCTTACCTTTGGTTTGGGCGGCGTAGGCGCCGCCATCAGCGGCGCCTGGGCTGACCTCTGGGGCATCCCGGTCTCTCTCGCTGTATCTTTGTTTCCTCTGCTTTTGGCGAGCGTGTTGCTGCACCGTATTCCCTCGCCCAATTTAAATGGTAAATAGAATACTTTCAAAAGCTTGGTCTCGCCAAGCTTTTTTTCATTAAAAAAATAACAAGCATTACAAATTGCTCTAAAGAGCTTCCTATTTGTTTGTAATTATCTCAGAGCGCCCCATGTATACAATATTCCCTCATTTCCTCCGGGACAAAGCAACTCAAGAAACACATCATTTGAAACTTTTTACTCGATTTTATTTCTAGCTAATTGTAACTAATGTTTATTTAAAGTCCGCCGCAGAAGTACTTATATACTTGTGAAAAGATTGACAACCTTAATGAAAATAAACTATAATTAAAAATGTGTTATATCGTTGTTGCGTACCCACAGACATTTTAATTTATTTACGACTAAATGTACCTAGCGCTTTTACATAACTCTTTTCAGTCGTGTACACAGCGTTGGCAAATGTGGTTATTCTACAATGATAAAACATACATTGCACAGATAATTTGGAGGAGGTAACAGTTCATGGCGAAAAAACCACTGAGAATTATGGAAACTGTGTTGCGTGACGGCCATCAGTCGCTCGCAGCTACCCGGATGCGTATTACCGATATGCTTCCCCAGTTGGAAATCCTTGACAACGTAGGCTACTGGGCTTTAGAAGCTTGGGGCGGCGCTACCTTCGACACCTGCCTTCGTTTTCTGAACGAAGATCCCTGGGAACGTTTGAAAACGCTCCGCAAACACATTACCAAAACTCCGATTTCGATGCTGCTTCGCGGCCAAAACATCTTGGGCTACAACCATTATGCCGATGATGTTGTGGAAGCTTTCGTAGCTAAAATGGTTGAACACGGCATTGGCGTTATTCGTATTTTTGACGCTCTTAATGACATCCGCAACCTGGAAACAGGTATCCGCGCTGGTAAAAAAGCCGGAGCTCATGTCCAAGGCGTATGCGTATATACCATCAGCCCGTATCATACCACCGAAAGCTACTTGGAATTGGCTCGCAGCCTTGTGGAACGCGGTGTTGATTCTATCTGTATCAAAGACATGGCTGGTTTGATTGCTCCTTACGAAGCATACAAATTGGTTAAAGCTATGAAGGAAGATCCGAAAATTGGCGTGCCGATTCATCTGCATTGCCATTACACCAGCGGCATGGCTTCCATGGCCTACCTAAAAGCTGCTGAAGCTGGTGTTGATATTGTTGACTGCGCTCTGTCGCCGTTTGCAATGGGTACTTCACAGCCTTGCACCGAGTCTCTGATCGCCACTTTCGAAGGTCACGAACGCGATACCGGTCTGAAAAAAGAAGACCTGTATCCGGTTGCTGATTATTTCTCTGGCGTCAAGAAATCCTTGTCTAACGACTTCAAACTGAACACTGCGTTTGACGTCTCCACGAAAGTCTTGACCTTCCAGGTACCTGGCGGCATGCTTTCCAATCTGCGTAACCAGCTCAAAGAGCAGGGTATGGAAGATAAATACGACGAGCTGCTTGAAGAAATGCCTCGCGTCCGCGCTGACCTTGGCTATCCTCCGCTTGTTACGCCTACCAGCCAGATTGTTGGCTCCATGGCAACCTTTAATGTCATGATGCAAAGCTTCGGCCAGGAACGTTATTCTCAAGTTCCTCGCGAAGTAAAAGATTTGGCCCGTGGTAAATACGGCAAAACCATTCGCCCGGTTAACCCCGAAGTGGCTGAAAAAATCATCGGCGGTGAAGAAATCATCACTTGCCGTCCGGCAGATCAGATTCCTCCGCAGATGGATGAACTGAAAGCTAAGTTGCAAGAGCTTGGTTATGCTAATCCTCCGATCGAAGACGTTCTCTCTTATGCCGTCTTCCCGGAAGTGGCTGTCAACTTCTTCAAAGCTAACGGCCGGATGTAATATCGGTTATACCTCAAAGAAGAGCTCGTTTAGGCGGGCTCTTCTTTTTTTGGGTTCAATGCATATATAAAAACGCGTTCACCCTTCTTTTCACGGTGAACGCGTTTTTAAAACACAAGGATTCCCTTTAATGAAAGCACGATCCGCCTATAAACTCGCGCAGAATCGAATTGGCCGGCACTAAATCGTCTTCAATCGCATGAAAATACGCTAAGAAGCTCAACAACCGTTTCGCCTCGCTATATTCCGAATGCTCCGGCCCAATAGCTTCCAACAAAGGCTGTGCATGCTTCCGCAACATGCCCAGCTCATAAATCAACGCTGAATTAAACATAACATCAGCATCTTCTTGGAAAGGAAAAATATTACGATGCTCTCCTCTGCGCACAGAAGGCCAAATCCGCAAAGTAGCCAAGGCATCATGCGAGCGGAATTGGTGATCGCGGACAATGCGTCGAATCAAACGCGCATCTGTAGTCGGAATGCGGTTATGTTGATCCAACGAAAGCTGAGTTAAGGCGCTGATATAAATTTTAACCTTTCTCTCCCGCGGAACGACTTCTGTCAAACGTTCATTCAAGCCGTGAATACCTTCAATAATCAATGGCTGATTGTCAGTAATTCGAATTCTCCGCCCGCTTAATGCTCTTTGTCCTGTACGAAAGTCAAAGCGAGGAATCTCTACCTCTTCGCCGGCTAACAGCCTCTCCAAATGATGATTAAACAGCTCCAAATCAATGGCTTCAATCGCCTCGAAATCCGGCTTGCCTTGTTCATCTATCGGCGTATGTGACCGATCCACAAAATAATCATCCAACGAGATTGCCACTGGCCGCAACGCATTGACCCGCAGCTGAATCATGAGACGCTGCGCAAAGGTAGTCTTGCCTGATGATGACGGCCCTGCAATCAAGACCAGTGCCACTTCTTTCCGATGCTCCGCAATATAATCGGCTACCTGGGCAATCTTCTTTTCGTGCAAGGCCTCAGCAATGCGTACTAAGGATGCCGCTTCTCCTTGCTCCAAATGACCATTTAGCGAACCAACATCAGTACATTCCAAAATGCTGCCCCAAGACTCCGCCTCCTGAAATACTTTCGCCAGCTTGGGACGGTCCCGAAAACCAGGCACCTCTTGCGGCGCTTCCCGCGATGGAAAGAGCATAACAAAACCATCCTGATACGGCTCCAGCGCAAAAAGAGGGACTTGCGCCGTATTAATAGCCATGGCTCCATAAAAGTAGTTGTGAGTGTCACCGCAGTAATAGAGGCTGACAAATTCTCTTTCCAGCGATTCCAGCAACAGTACCTTGCCATATAGTTTTTCCGCAGCAAACAGCTCAATAGCTTCTGTACGAGGCAGTACTTTCTTTACAATAGGCCGCTTTTGCGCCACAATCTCACGCATTCTTGCCTCTAGGCGCGCTACAATTTGCGCGTCCACTTCTTGCTTGATTGACAGTTTACAATACAAACCGCCATCCAGCGAATGCTCTACATTCACATCGCCATCTTGCAAAAAAAGTTCCTTTACAGCTACAACAAGCACCATAGACAAAGTACGCTGATAAATCCGATTTCCATCTATAGTTGAAACATCCAGAAATTCAACGCTTGCATCCTCAAACAGCAGCGTATTCAAGTCCTTGACTTCATGGTTAATCCTCACCGCCAAGACCTTGTCCGCATCGCCAGGATAATGCACAAGCAAATCACGCACAGCCCTATTTTTAGGACAGGGTATTTCTTTCCCCAGATCAGTAAGTTGCACGCGTATCATGAAAAACTCCCTTCAAGAGGGTATTAAAGGAACAATACCTCAATAAATTTGTACGTCAACGCGCTGACCAGCGCAGTAGACGGAATCGTCAACACCCAAGCCATAACCATCTGCTGAGCTACGCCCCACCGTACCGCATTAATGCGTTTAGCCGCCCCCACGCCCATAATTGAGCCGGAAACCACATGGGTTGTACTAACAGGCAGGTGCAACAGCGTTGCTGAAAAAATAACCAGCGAGGAGTTGATATCTGCTGAAAAGCCGTTAATAGGCTCCAACTTGAAAATTTTTGCGCCCATTGTTTTGATAATACGCCACCCGCCAAAAGCCGTACCACAGCCCATAGCTAACGCAGCCGATACTTTCACCCAAAACGGAACATCAAACACATCTAAGTAGCCGGCGCTGACTAAAGCCAGCGTAATAATACCCATCGCTTTTTGCGCGTCATTAGAGCCATGCGCAAAAGACATCATGGCTGCTGCCAAAATCTGCAGCTTCTTAAATTGGTGATTGACCCGTGCTGGGGCTTGTTTACGAAAAGCCCAAAACAATGCATTCATAACCAAAAAGCCGCAAACAATCGCCAACAGCGGCGACAGAACTAAGGATAAAACAATTTTTACAATTCCGGAAACCTTTAGCGCTACCATTCCCTTCGAAATAATAACGGCCCCCATAACACCGCCAATCAGAGCATGGGACGAGCTGCTGGGAATGCCCAGCCACCAAGTCAATAAATTCCAAAAAATAGCTCCTACCATAGCAGCGATAATGATAGGTTCGTTTACCATACTGGCCGCCGTAACAATATCACTGCCGATGGTCTTAGCCACGCCGGTACTGTACATAGCGCCGGCAAAATTCAAACATGCCGCCATGTATACAGCCACCCTCGGCGGCAGAGCCCGCGTCGAAACCGAGGTAGCAATCGCATTGGCCGTATCATGAAAGCCGTTGATATAATCAAAGACTAAGGCAAGAACCACAACTGCAATCAGCAATGTATCAGGCATATTTCATGGCCATCCCTCTTAGCAAGTCTGCAATGGCTTCGGAATGATCCAAGGCATTTTCCAGATACTCTAAAATATCTTTCCATTTGATCACTTCAATCGGATCCGGAGTACATTCGAACAAGCGCGCTACTTCTTGTCGGTAAAACCGATCTCCTTCGCTTTCAAGGACACTAATCATGCGCACATAACTTAGTATTTTTTCTTGATTTTTTTTGATGTTACCAAGTAAGGCGCAGGCACTGGCAATTTCTTCCGTGCATTCCGCAAGCAAGCGTCCTAATTCTTCAGCACCCGCTTTATGGGTCGTAACGCCATACAATGTCATTCTTTCAATAATACCATGAATAAAGTCTACGCCGCTATCCAGCATATTGGCCAAGGCATAAATATCTTCCCGATCTAACGGTGTAATAAAGGTTTGATTTAACCGATCCAAAATGGCATCGTTAACCTCATCCGCCTGATGCTCCAATTCATAGATTTGCCGCATACTCTCGGATAGTTGAGTAGGATCTTCCGTAACGCGCTTTAATGTTAACGCGCCTTCTCTCAACAATTGAGAACTTTCCACAAACAACTTGAAAAACTCATCTTCCTTCGGTTTCAGGGAAAACATAGAAAAAGACCTCCGTTTTTCTTCAAGGCTTCTATTTTTATATGAATAACACCATTTCTTACTATACCATACTTACTTCACCCTAGACAATAATCCCATGTTTACCCTAAATAAGAAACAACCGAACAATTTCTGTTCGGTTGTTAAAATCACATCCATTTTTCAGCTATGCGCACGTTAAACGACCGTTCTCTTATTCCGTCTTGGCTATAGCTTGCTTGAATTTTTCCGCCATGCCTTTAATCTTATAAGCTGGAACCGCACAAACCGCAACACGGATGCCCTGGGCAAGCGGTACTGCAAAAATATAGTCTTCCTGCAGTTTTTCACAGACAGCCTCCGGATTCTTAGCCGGAATGGATAAAAAGAAACCGGCCCGATAGGGCAACATATTTAAAGAAACCTCGGCAGCTTCATTGACAAATGTCTCTGCACGCTCCCGAATCAAATGGTAAAAGCTTTGCCGCTCCGCATCCACCGCCGCTTTTAACTGGGCGTCATGATAAATCGTCGCCATTGTCGCCATAGCCGGCGTATTGATATTAGACCAGGTAGCCCTACTGGTATATTGATTGATGTCCGCAAACTCCTGAATGACGTCCTTGTTAGAAGAAATGCCGATCATAGCCCCTACTCTCTGTCCATACATCGTAAAAGCCTTGGACATGCTGAAAGCGACAATGGTCAGCAAATTTTGCGGCAATTGGCCGAATTTGCTAAAAAACGCACGACATTCGCTGTTTTCTCCGGCAAATTCCAAATAAGCCGCATCCACCAGCAAAATAATACGCTTAGCCGGATTTTGCGCGCATTCCTTCGCCACCTGCAACACGCCGTCCCACTCTGTATCACTCAAACTATAACCGGTAGGATTGTGCGCCGGCGTATTGAGGATAATCAGTACGCTGTCCTGCTTGGCCAACACACCTGCAACCTTGGTCTGGAAGGCTTGAAGATTGAAATTTTGCTTCTCATCAAAAAGCTGAAACGTATCCAATTTTCGCAGCGCATCATGACAAAGCACATTATAGGGTCCCCAGTACCAATCGGAAGTAAGTACAGTATCTCCTAGTTCCGTATAGTTCCAGATTGCATGATGAATTACGCCGCAGCCTCCGGCAGTCGCCACTGCGTCCAGGTAGGCCTCCGGCTTGTGCTCCCCTAAGGTCATATCAATAGCCGCTTGCAAAAAAGCCGGCTGTCCCGGGATGGGCGAATAACGAACCAAATCCACTGTAGGCAATGCGCGAAAAACTTTTTCCACCGTAGGAAGGCAGGCCAAGACGCCTTCATCATCAAGAATTGCGCCAATCGTCGCATTGACTACTTTTTCCTTGCCTACTTTAGCTTCCGCTTGTACAGCCGCCGCGTTGGCGCCAAAAATATTATCAGTAGCAAATTTTCCTTTCGCATGAGATGCGGCCAAAGAAAATGACATAGTGGTTCCTCCTCATTCCATTTATCTTTCTTAGTGTAACACACGCAAGGCGCATGGAGTAAGCATCCACGTAAAAAACCGGAAAATGACTTGCTTATATAGTAAAAAGGCCGCCAAAGCGGCCCTCAGAAGTTATCCAACAAGAAACACTCCAACGTTCGATTACTTATCCGGAAAAAAGAGCGCATGCACTGCATTAACCGCTTCTTTCGTTCTTTCTTCACGAATCAAACAAGAAACGCTGATTTCCGAAGTACTGATTACCTCTAGATTGATCCCCATACTTCCCAAAGCGCCAAACATTTTAGCCGCTACCCCCGGGCTGCCGTACATTCCAGCGCCGACAATGGATACCTTCGCCACTGCCTCGTCAATTTCCACACCTCCAAAATTTTGTGCAAGCGCAAGTTCTTCCATCAATATCCTTGTCTGCGCAGCATCATCTTGTCCGATCGTAAATACCATATCAATAATTCCTTTTTCATTCGTGCGTATGCTCTGTACAATCATATCCACATCAATATTAGCTTGAGCCAGCGCTGAAAAAATCAAATGGGCGATTCCCGGCTGATCTGGTACTCCCAATACCGCTACCTTGGCTACATGAGTATCATGTGTTACGCCGCGCACGGCACATTCTTTCTCTTCCATGGTGTATCCCTCCCTAATAATCGTTCCTGCAATTTCCGTAAAAGTAGATCGCACATGAATGGGAATGCCGTAATTTTTACCCATTTCCACGGCCCGCGGCTGCATAACTACCGCTCCGAGACGCGCCATTTCCAGCATTTCATTATAGGTAATTTCTTTCATTTTTCTTGCCGAAGGCACAATGCGAGGATCCGCCGAATACACCCCGTCTACGTCGGTCAAGATTTCGCACACGTCTGCTTGCAAAGCGCCTGCCAAGGCCACGGCCGATGTATCCGACCCGCCTCGTCCCAGCGTGGTAATATCCCCAGTCTCAGCCAATCCTTGAAAACCGGCAACAACTACAACCTTGCCTTTATCCAGCTCTGCGAGCACTCGCTTTGGTTCAATACGACGAATCTTGCCTTTTAAGGACACCGCTGTTGTCGCAATACCCGCTTGCGGTCCTGTGAGCGAAATAGCGGGACAGCCTTTACTGCGCAGCGCCATGGCCAATAGGGCAATAGATACTTGCTCGCCTGTCGTTAAAAGCTGGTCAAGCTCTCTAGCGTGCGAATACGGCGCGCCGCATACTTTTTGCGCCAAAGAGATCAGCTCATCGGTCGTATCTCCCATGGCTGATACAACAACTACTACACGGTCTTGTTCTTCTTTAGTCCGAATTATACGCTCCGCCACTGCTTGAATTTTTTCTGCGGTCGCCACGGAGCTGCCGCCAAATTTTTTCACAAGAAAAGCCATGATTGTCCTCCTCTTCTGTTTATGTTAAACAGTAATCAATTATACTATTCTCCCTAAAAACACATTACCCTCTTGCGAAAAGACATTTCTTTCTTAGTCTAACTAAAAAAACGTTGAGGACAAAGAGCTGCTCTTGTCGCCAACGTTTTTAATTTATTCTTGTTTACCGGCATTTAAAGGAATCTTGTTAAAAAACTGCGGCGTTTTCAACCTAACATGCAGACTCCGCAACGCTTGAAGATTCACTTCTTTGCCCCATTCTTCCGGCTGAATCTCTTCAATCGGCAATAAGTTCAGCATGGGGTCTGCATTGTAAACAGCCTGCAATTGCTGAATCGCCAAAAGCCCCTTGGTCGCTTGGCAAGCCTGCATGACTTCATTTCTAGTACAAGATAAATGAATATAGCATTCGTTATTTAAAGCGCTTTTCGACATACCCATGACATAGCTGCGGTCCAAAGTAGGCACCACTTCATATACCCGAGATAAAACCTGCATAATCAGCGCCGCACACAGTTCGATGTACTGTTTATTTACCGTCCGTATCTCCTTATCCTCGTAGGCTGGCCGCCCGCCGGGGGACAAGGTGCATACCTGGGTTGGAATAATTGCTTTAGGCGGCAGCCAGATCTGAAAAAGCGGAACCCCTTCCAACAAATCAATATTAACTTCAGCAGAAAAGCCAACCTCCAAAGACGACAACGCCACATCCATTTTCAGTAAAATAGCGCCAACGTCACCGCTTAAAAGACGTTCCACTGCGGCAACGCGCTCCTGCTCCGCCACTTCATGCTTCTTCCGCGCCTCTTCCTGAGTTTTATGATGGTACTCAATCCGCCGCTTGATTTCCTCCTTGGTTTCCACGACTACCTTTTGAATCGTTTGCTGCCGGTCCTGTACTGTAAAAAACAAGGAAGCAAAAACCGTCAAAAGCAAGCAAGCTATAATCCACATGAGGAAGGTACTAGGACTCAATACCAAAATCAACAATAAAAAAGCAATAATCCCAGCACGATAAGCAATAGGCATAAAGAACTTCCCCTGCGCCAACAAGCGATTTTCTTCCAATAAATCGTCAAAGTTGGGAACCGGCTTCTCTTGAAACAAAACGATTTCAAGCTGCGAATAATAGTCTACTTCACGATAATCCAAAATACTAAGCTTACTAAGCGTCTCTTCTACTACCTTAGCTCGCTCATATTCTTGACGCCAGCGATCCACCTGATCGACATAGCGAAACGCAGGCGCTTGTCCTGCAAACACCTGTTGTTGTTCCTTTTTGGTTTCTTTCGCCATCTACAATAAGCCACCTTTCTCTATCTTACCGCTGCTTTTGCGTTCATCACGTATGTATTTTCTACTATTGTATCGAAAGTTACGCTGAAAAGTACAGTGCTTTTTTTCTAAACCCATAGACAAACGGAAAGGTACATGGTACATTAAAAAAAACCTTTAAATTAGTCCGGCGAGACTAAAAAGGCATGCAATCATACGCTGCATTTTATGACCTCTTGCGCCGGCAGGAGGTTTTGTCTTTTTATGAACGCCTATTTAAGGAGGATGTTTCAAATGAGCAAACGCATGATCCCTGTTGATGAAAGACTTCCCTTTTTACAAACCTTGCCTTTAAGCCTGCAACATCTTTTCGCCATGTTTGGCGCTACGGTTCTTGTGCCTATTTTATTTAAAGTAGACCCTGCAACCATTCTTCTCTTCAACGGAATTGGAACCTTGTTATATTTATTCATTTGCAAAGGCAAAATCCCTGCCTACTTAGGTTCTAGTTTTGCCTTTATTTCTCCTGTTTTTGTAGTCCTGCCGCAATTTGGTTATGGCTCCGTACTAGGAGGCTTCTTCGCTGCAGGTTTGGTCTTTACACTCGTAGCCTTGCTAATCCGCCTTGTGGGCATTCGCTGGATTGACATCGTCTTCCCGCCGGCAGCCATGGGCGCCATTGTCGCTGTTATCGGTTTAGAATTAGCTCCGGTAGCCGCGGATATGGCTGGTTTAACTGCTAAAACAATTGATGCCAACGCCATCACCGTTTCCTTGTTTACACTGACTGTGACAATTCTCGGGTCTGTACTCTTCCGTGGCTTTCTCGCTATTATTCCCATCTTGATAGGCGTCTTGGCTGGTTACGGTTTGGCCTTTTTCATGGGTATGGTAAACTTAAGCAATATTGAAAAAGCTCCTTGGTTCTCTTTCCCCACGTTCTATTCTCCTGAGTTTCATTTAGGCGCCATTGCCGTTATTCTGCCGGCAGCCCTGGTTGTCGTAGCTGAGCATATCGGTCACTTGGTCGTAACAGGCAACATTGTCGGCAAAGATTTAACAAAAGACCCCGGCCTTGACCGCTCTCTCCTCGGCAACGGCCTCTCCACCATGCTCTCCTCTTTGTTCGGTTCTACACCTAACACTACTTACGGCGAAAACATCGGCGTTTTAGCCATCACCAAAGTATACAGCACCTGGGTTATGGGCGGCGCGGCCATCTTGGCGATTATTCTCTCCTTCATCGGTAAACTGTCCGCCGCCATTCAAAGCATTCCTGTACCGGTCATGGGCGGCGTTTCCTTATTGCTCTTCGGCGTTATCGCCGCTTCCGGCGTACGTATGCTGGTAGAAAGCAAGGTAGACTACAGTCGGGCCCGGAACCTCATTTTAACCTCGCTCGTATTAATCATCGGCATTAGCGGCGCCAGCTTGCAATTTGGCAGCATCAATTTAAAAGGAATGGCCTTGGCAACGGTAGTAGCTATTGTCGCCAGCCTAGCTTTTAAAATCTTCGACCAGCTAGGCTGGAGTAACGACAGCGAAATCGAAGAATAGCCCCAACAACGAAACACCCCATGTGAACAACACAACCGTTCTTCACATAGGGTGTTTTGTTATTATGACCGGAAGTTGACGAACTGCAAATCAACTCCAAAATCTTTCAGTTTTAATTCTCCAATAACCCGTTGCAAATCATCCTTATCTTTTCCGACGACTCGGACTTGATCATCCATGATTTGGCCTTGCACTTTCAATTTCATGTTTTTTATAGCTGCCACAATTTCCTTGGCTTTCTCTTTTTGAATACCCTTTTTCAGTGTAATAGACTGTCTCACCATGCTCTGTGACGCTGTTTCCATTTTGCCATAGTCAAAGTTTTTGAGGGAAATGCCGCGTTTTATTGCTTTCGTTTGCAAAATGTCAATCACGTTTTTTAGTTTGTATTCATCATCAGCTAAAATGCGAATCTCCGTATCTCCTTCCAAGGAAATCGTTGATTTACTGCCGCGAAAATCAAAACGCTGTTTAATTTCTTTCGCACATTGATTAACGGCATTATCCACTTCTTGCATATCTAAATCAGAAACCACGTCAAAGGAACACTCTTTTGCCATATTTATCAAATCCTCTCTTTATTTATGTCGTACGCTAATATGGATTGTCCTGCGCAATACCGTAAAGAAAAAAGCAAATACCCCTCCCACCGTGAAAAAGAACGCCACCGGTTTGATGAGTATCAACTCGCTTGTTGCTTGCAAAGAAAACAGCAACGCTGTCATATAGGCCAAAAATAGTTCGCCAAAACGAGGACTTCCAAAACGAGGCGCAATTAAAGTCCAAACGGCAAAGCCATACGCCACTACCAAAAAGTACTTCGAAAGTTCCATCCACTACTCCTTCCCACCGAAACCATAGACTAATTAAATTCGCGATTTACCCTGAATTTCCTGCTTTCATTATTGCTGCGTAGTCAGCCATACGCCACATAAAATGCATAATGCCCCCAACCCGTGCGACAGTAAAATCTCTTCATTTAATAAAAGCCAAGCGGAAAACACCCCAGCTAAAGGAATAATATTGGAAAAAATAGCAGCGCGTTGCGGTCCGATCTGCTGTACCCCGTAATTCCAAAAGGAAAATGCCAAGATGCCGCTGCAAAAAACCATATAAACCATGCTCACCCAGCCCCAAGCCGTCAAATCCAGAGCCCCTCTATATCCTTCCCAATAGGTCATGCCTAATAAGAACACCGTTCCAATACAGCTAGACCACGCTGTCGTCGCCAAGGCAGACAAGCCGCCGCTGCCCATCACCCTTTTCCCTAGCAGCGTATACAGAGTCCAAAAAAAAGCGCCCCCAAAGATCAGTAAATCTCCCTGATGTAACGACATGGAAGTTAAGACATCCCAAGACCCACGCGTAATTACCAAAAGAGACCCGAGAAACGAAAGTAATACCCCGATCCATTGCAGCAGACGCAGTCGCTCTTTCCAAAAAAGCCAAGCAAAAATGGTAGTCAAAACTGGTGACGTAGCCATCAATAAACTTGCATTTGATGCGGTTGTTAACGCAACTCCTTTAAATACGAGAACATTATTCCCGTAAATTCCAGTAACCCCCAATAAAAAAAGACCTATCCACTGCCGCCCCTGGGGCCATGCCTTTTTTCCTTCGCGAAAAAGAACCCATGCTGTAAGAACCAAACTAACCCAGAAAAAGCGCATCCCCACAGCTGCCACCGGCGGCAATTCGCTCACAATCTGCTTAACGGCAACAATATTGGCCCCCCAAAACAATGCCGTTACTACCAATAACCAATATACGGTCGTTTTTTTCATTACCTATCCCCATCTCCGCCAATGCCTTTAAAAATTGGTACTATGAAAACGTCCAAAATATTATCAATTTTATCACGGTTGCCCTAAAAATAAAAGCATTCCTAGAAGGCTCTATGCCGTTTTAGCCAATTCATGATATACTACTTGCTGTGTAATTCCAGCTAAGCACTTGGGAGGCCGATACTATGCTTGTCTATCGTATTCCTGCATTACCCAAGCCCACTTCCATCCGCGATTTTATCCGACTTCATTGCGGACTCTCACAAAGTCTATGGCGTCGTATACAAAGAGAAGGCCGCATCCTCTGTAATGATCAAGCGCCCCCGCCTGGCTATTGGCTGCAAGAGGGAGATTTACTCATCCTCGCTTGGCCCAAACATCCAGCGACAATTGTTGCGCCTTTGCCAATCGATATAGCCTATGAAGATGATGTCCTTCTCGTCGTCAATAAACCTGCCGGGCTTTTAGCCCATCCCCACGCCGGGCCTCCAGAAGCGACCCTGGCAGACGCAGTTCTTACTCATTATCAGACCTGTGGCTGGGATTATGAATATCATCCTGTCCATCGCTTGGACCGTAATACTTCCGGCTTAGTTCTTATCGCTAAACGCCCGGATATCCAGCATTTTTTTCAAAAAGACAGTTTACTTCATTTACAACGCTCCTACTTAGGTCTTTGCCATGGCGACTGGACCACTCATTATGGTTGTATTCAGGCTCCCCTTGCCCGTAAACCGGGCAGCCTAATCGAGCGCTGCGTAGCCGCAGACGGACAAAACGCGCTAACCCATTATCATTGTTGTCATCATACTGCCGAAGCATCGTTAGTCCGCTTTCATTTAGAAACAGGACGTACCCACCAAATCCGCGTTCATTGCGCCTATGTCGGACATCCTTTATTGGGAGACGATCTTTACGGCGGACTACAGGCACAGATTCAGAGACAAGCGCTTCATGCTTATGCCCTGCGTTTTCGCCATCCTCTAACCAAAAAAGTGATATGCGTCCGCAGCCCCTTGCCATCTGACATGAAGAATTTGCTGCAAAATAAAAATTATCTCAAAAAATAAATGGTAAAGCGTCTTCTTTTATGTTTCATTATGTTCCTTGTTGTACAAGATATGGTATAATACATTTGGGAATAGAGTACACCAATTACAAATCTAAGGAGGGACTCGTATGCCACTCGTTACATCCACCGCTATGTTTAAAAAAGCTTACGAGGGTCAGTATGCCGTTGGCGCTTTCAATGTCAACAACATGGAAATTATTCAAGGTATCGTCGATGCAGCCAAAGAAGAACAAGCACCATTAATTCTTCAAGTGTCTGCAGGAGCGCGTAAATATGCGAAGCACATTTACCTGATTAAACTGGTAGAGGCCGCTTTGGCAGATTCAGATCTTCCTATTTGCCTGCATCTGGACCACGGCGAGGATTTTGAGATTTGCAAATCCTGCGTTGACGGAGGCTTTAGCTCTGTCATGATTGACGGCTCCAAGCACTCCTTTGAAGAGAACATCGCTCTTACAAAAAAAGTCGTAGAATATGCGCATGCCCACGGCGTTGTGGTTGAAGCAGAACTAGGCCGCTTAGCAGGCGTAGAGGACAGCATCAAGGTCAGTGGTAAAGACGCTTCCTACACGGATCCGGATCAAGCCGTTGAGTTTGTAGAGCGCACCGGGTGTGACTCTCTGGCCATTGCCATCGGCACCAGCCATGGAGCCTACAAATTCAAAGGCGAACCTACCTTAGACTTTGAACGCCTCGAGATCATCACCAAACGTCTCCCAGGCTATCCGTTAGTTCTTCATGGCGCCTCCACAGTCCTGCCCGAATTCGTTGCCAAGTGCAATGAGTTTGGCGGCGACCTCAAAGGAGCACAAGGCGTTCCAGAACATATGCTGCTCCAAGCCGGCAAACAAGGGGTCTGCAAAATCAATATTGATACAGACCTGCGTCTCGCCATGACGGCTTCCATTCGTGAACATCTGCAGACACATCCTGCTGATTTTGATCCCCGGCAGTACCTCAAGCCAGCTCGCGAAGCCATTAAAAACATGGTACAGCACAAAATTAAAAACGTACTTAATTGCAGCAACCGTCTGTAATCTCATAGGTTTAAAACGTGAATCCCGCCAAGGCAGAACTCCTCTGCTTTGGCGGGGTTTTTCTGTATTAGAACGTAAGGGGTACGAGAATTTGAACAAGAGTAGAAGGAGTAGAGGAAGGGCTTGAGGGAATAGGATTGAACAAGAGAATCGGAGAACCGTAGGGTACGTAGAGATGGTTGCGAAACTAATTGAATGAGTGGCTCTTACTGGATGCCGAGCTAAAAAAGCCAATCCCACCGGCGCTTCGCGCCACCTCCCTTTGACAAGGTAGGCATCTCTTTTAGCAGAATTTGCAGCCAACGTCCGCGCCCGGCGTCTGTAGCAAAACTTTTGCGAGCGAAGCGACAGAACCTACTTATTTAGAAAAGCCAATGCCGCAGCGCGGTGTACTGTGGCAAAACTTTTGCAAGCGAAGCGGTCCGCAGGATCTGCAAGGCCAGCTGAAAGGATTAGAAATACGGATGTCTGAGCACAGCGAGTTCCCGTATTTCCCTTTCAGCTGGCTGCGCAGGAGCTGAGCGAGCTCTTGTTTTGACGCAGATGACGGGAAAGGACGAGGAGGAACCAAAATCATTTTTTTAAAACAAACACATCTATTATTTGACCGGCACTACCTATCCCTCCCGTCGCGCCCCCTGTCGTCCTGACGGGCGCGACACTAACGCCGTCCAGGCGTGTCGCACGCCGCTGCGCGGCCTTAGAAAGACTGGGGTAGTTGCCGGTAAAAGAAAAAAGCAC
>NZ_JAQUZF010000176.1:0-3797 GCF_028691475.1 Anaeromusa sp. | reverse complement strand
TTTTGACGGATCCGTCTTATTGCGGTCAAATTGTCACGATGACCTATCCTTTGATTGGCAATTACGGCGTAGCTGAAGCCTTTGCTCAGTCGCGGCAGCCGTTTGTTAAAGGGTTTATCATCGGCGAATTGTGTCAGACTCCAAGCAACTGGGAAATGGAAGGCAGCTTCGGTTCTTATTTGCAGCGCTTCAATGTTCCCTGCTTATATGGAGTGGATACTCGGGCCATTACGAAGAAAATTCGCAACCATGGTACGATGAAGGGGATTATTGTATCCGAAGAAGCAGCGCAGGCTGATGTGGACGCTTTATTGGCGAGCGAGCTTAGTTGCTGCCAGGTCATGGACGTAACCACCAAGGAAACCTATCATATGAGCAACCCAGGCGGTCTGAAAGTGGCGGTGCTGGACTTCGGCATTAAGCAAAACATTCTTAATTCCTTGCATCAGCGCGGCTGCGACATTACGGTTTATCCGGCGACAGTGAGCGCCGAAGAAGTGCTGGCAAGCAACCCGGACGGCGTCTTTTTATCGAACGGACCTGGAGACCCCAAGGACTTACAGGATATTATCCAGATGGTCCGGCAGTTATTGGAGAAAAAACCGCTCTTTGGCATTTGCCTGGGTCATCAGATTCTGGCGTTGGCGTTGGGAGCAGATACGTATAAGCTGAAGTTTGGTCATCGCGGCGCGAATCAACCGGTTAAAAACCTATTGACAGGCAAAGTGCATATTACTTCGCAGAATCATGGCTATTCCGTCAAGGAAGAGTCCTTGAAAGGTCTGGACGTTACCATCAGCCACCGGGCTGTAAATGACGATACAGTCGAGGGTATTCGTCACAATACGCTGCCGTTGTTTTCCGTGCAGTACCATCCGGAAGCCGCGCCTGGACCGGATGATAATACCTATTTATTTGAAGAATTTATGCAGTTAATGGGGAGGGCGTAACCATGCCGAAAAAGGAATATCTCAAGAGGGTCATGGTCATTGGCTCGGGCCCCATTGTTATCGGCCAGGCTGCCGAATTTGACTATGCCGGCACACAGGCTTGCCGGGCGTTAAAAGAGGAAGGGTTGGAAGTAGTTTTGGTCAACTCCAATCCAGCGACGATTATGACGGACGCCAATGTGGCGGACCGCGTGTATATCGAACCACTGACCGCTGAATTTTTAGCGGAAGTCATTGAAAAAGAGCGCCCGGATGGTCTTTTGCCTACTCTTGGCGGTCAGGTTGGACTCAATCTGGCGGTTGAGCTGGCGGAAACCGGGGTGCTGGAAAAATTCAATGTAGAGTTGCTGGGAACATCCCTGAAAGCCATTAAAAAGGCGGAGGACCGGGAACTGTTCAAGGAAACCATGCAGTTTCTCAACCAGCCCATTCCAGAGAGCACGATAGTAGAGGATTTAGATGCGGCGCGGGAATTCGCCAATGAGATCGGTTATCCGTTGATCGTGCGTCCGGCATATACGCTGGGCGGTACCGGCGGCGGCATTGTGAATAATGATGATGAGTTGGATGAAGTTGTCGTCAGAGGGATTAAGTACAGTCTGATCGGTCAGGTGCTCATTGAGCGCAGCGTGGCCGGCTGGAAAGAAGTCGAATACGAAGTCATGCGGGATGCCAATGACAATTGCATTACCGTTTGTAATATGGAAAACATTGACCCTGTAGGCGTGCATACCGGCGACAGCATTGTTGTGGCGCCGTCGCAAACGCTGACCGACGCCGAATACCAGATGCTGCGTACGGCTTCCTTGGATATTATCCGCGAGCTGGGCATTGAGGGCGGCTGTAACGCTCAGTATGCCCTGGATCCCAAAAGCCGCCGCTACTATGTTATTGAAGTAAATCCGCGCGTCAGCCGCTCTAGCGCCCTGGCCTCCAAGGCGACAGGTTATCCGATCGCCAAGGTGGCCAGTAAAATAGCCATTGGCTATACGCTGGACGAAATCACCAACGCTGTTACCGGTAAAACCAAGGCTTGCTTCGAGCCATCCTTGGACTATGTGGTAGTCAAGTTCCCCCGCTGGCCTTTTGATAAATTTGTTTTGGCTGACCGCACCCTAGGAACACAGATGAAGGCGACCGGAGAAGTCATGTCCATTGACCGGACGCTAGAAGGCGCGCTCTTGAAGGCTGTTCGTTCCTTGGAAATCGGTTTGAACCATTTGGAACTGCCGGATTTAGCAAAGCTGGATGACGCGGTATTGCGTAAAAAACTGCATGCTATTGACGACGAGCGGCTCTTTGTGATTGCCGAGGCTTTGCGCCGCGGCGTAACGGTGCAAGAAATTCACGGCATTACCAAGATTGATATTTTCTTTTTGGAAAAGATGCGCAACATTGTTTCCATGGAGGCGCGTTTGCGCACAGACGGCTTAACGGAAGCCAATTTGCTGCAGGCGAAAAAATGGGGCTTTACGGATCGCACCATTGGTCGCCTGACAGGCAAAGAAGAGCTTGCAATCAGAGAAGAACGTAAAACCCTTGGCATTCTGCCTACGCATAAAATGGTAGATACCTGCGCCGCTGAGTTTGAAGCGGCTACGCCTTACTACTATTCGGCGTACGCCCAAGAGGATGAAGTGGTTCCGAGTGATCGCCGCAAAGTGATGGTGCTGGGTTCCGGGCCGATTCGTATCGGACAAGGAGTGGAATTTGACTACTGCTCGGTGCATTCTTCTTGGGCCTTGCGGGAAATGGGTCTTGAAAGCCTGATCGTCAACAACAATCCGGAAACGGTAAGCACAGACTTTGACACCTCAGATCGGCTGTATTTTGAGCCGCTGACGCCGGAAGACGTGCTCAATATTATTGATAAAGAGAAACCAGAGGGCATTATTGTTCAGTTTGGCGGGCAGACGGCTATCAATCTGGCTGGGCCGCTGGCCAAGGCCGGCGTGAAGGTGCTGGGCACTTCCGTGGATGACATCGACCGCGCCGAAGATCGGGAACGCTTTGATGCTTTATTGGAAGAACTCAATATTCCTCGGCCGAAGGGTGAAACCGTCACCAATGGCGAAGAGGCAGTTGTTGTTGCTAACTCCTTGGGCTATCCTGTAGTGGTGCGTCCGTCGTATGTACTGGGCGGCCGGGCGATGGAAATTGTCTATAACGAAGCGGAGCTGCGTGATTATATGGGGCGGGCTGTGAAAGCGTCGCCAGAGCATCCGGTGTTGGTGGACCGCTATATGCAGGGCAAGGAAGTGGAAGTAGACGCCATTTCCGACGGCGTGGATGTAGTTATTCCCGGCATCATGGAGCATGTGGAGCGCGCTGGCGTGCATTCCGGCGACAGCATCGCCGTTTATCCGCCGCAGACGCTGGAGCAGCGTACTATGGACACCATTGTGGACTATACGCAGCGTATGGCCAAAAGCCTAAAGGTCAAAGGCCTTCTGAATATCCAGTATGTTGTATATGAAGGTGAAGTATATGTGATCGAGGTCAATCCTCGTTCCAGCCGTACAGTTCCCTTCCTCAGCAAGGTGACTTCTGTGCCGATGGTTAATGTGGCTACCCGTTGCGCTCTGGGGCATACTCTAAAGGAGATGGGTTATACGCCGGGACTGGTTCCTTTTAAGCCGTATATCGCCGTCAAGGCGCCGGTGTTCTCCTTTGGCAAGATGCAGCAGGTGGACATTTCATTAGGACCTGAAATGAAATCAACCGGCGAAGTTATGGGTATTGACTATCATTATGCCAGAGCGCTCTACAAGGCGTTGGTAGCGGCAGGAATGAACATTCCCGCCCATGGCTCGGTGCTCTTTACGGTTGCGGACAAAGACAAGGAAG
>NZ_JAQUZF010000175.1:0-3797 GCF_028691475.1 Anaeromusa sp. | reverse complement strand
CTTCCTTGTCTTTGTCCGCAACCGTAAAGAGCACCGAGCCATGGGCGGGAATGTTCATTCCTGCCGCTACCAACGCCTTGTAGAGCGCTCTGGCATAATGATAGTCAATACCCATAACTTCGCCGGTCGATTTCATTTCAGGTCCTAAGGAAATGTCTACCTGCTGCATTTTACCAAAGGAGAACACCGGCGCCTTGACGGCGATATACGGTTTAAAGGGAATCAATCCCGGCGTATATCCCATCTCCTTGAGAGTATGCCCCAAAGCGCAGCGCGTGGCCACGTTAACCATCGGCACGGATGTCACCTTGCTGAGAAATGGCACCGTACGACTGGAACGAGGATTGACCTCGATCACATATACTTCGCCTTCAAAGACAACATACTGGATGTTCAAAAGCCCTTTGACTTTCAGGCTCTTAGCCATGCGTTGCGTATAGTCCACGATGGTGTCCATAGTACGCTGCTCCAGCGTCTGCGGCGGATAAACAGCAATGCTGTCTCCAGAATGCACGCCAGCACGCTCCACATGCTCCATTATGCCAGGAATGACTACATCCACGCCGTCACAAATGGCGTCCACTTCCACTTCCTTACCCTGCATGTAGCGGTCCACCAACACCGGATGCTCTGGCGAAGCTTTCACAGCCCGCCCCATATAATCCCGCAGCTCCGCTTCGTTATAGACAATTTCCATCGCCCGACCGCCCAATACGTAGGAAGGACGTACCACAACAGGATAGCCCAAAGAGTTAGCGGCAACAACCGCCTCTTCACCGTTGGTTACGGTTTCGCCTTTCGGCCGGGGAATATTCAGCTCTTCCAGCAAGGCTTCAAAACGCTCCCGATCCTCGGCGCGGTCGATATCGTCTACCGATGTCCCCAGCACCTTCACGCCAGCCTTGGCCAACGGGCCAGCCAAATTGATCGCCGTCTGCCCGCCAAACTGAACAATGATTCCTTCTGGTTGTTCCTTATCAATAATGTTGAGCACATCTTCCGGTGTCAGCGGTTCGAAATACAGGCGGTCTGATGTGTCAAAATCGGTACTTACCGTTTCCGGATTGTTGTTAACAATTAAGCTTTCAAGGCCCATTTCACGCAAGGCCCAAGCAGAATGCACCGAGCAGTAGTCAAACTCCACCCCTTGGCCGATGCGAATCGGCCCGGAACCCAGCACCATCACCTTGCGGCGATCGCTCGGCACCACTTCGTCCTCTTGGGCGTACGCCGAATAGTAGTAAGGCGTAGCCGCTTCAAACTCAGCGGCGCAGGTATCTACCATTTTATGCGTAGGCAGGATGCCCAGAGTTTTACGTTCTTCTCTGATCGCCAGTTCTTCTTTCCCTGTGAGACGGCCAATGGTGCGATCCGTAAAGCCCCATTTTTTCGCTTGCAGCAAGTTGGCTTCTGTTAAGCCGTCCGTACGCAGCCGAGCTTCCATGGAAATAATATTGCGCATTTTTTCCAAAAAGAAAATGTCAATCTTGGTAATACCGTGAATCTCTTCCACCGTTACACCGCGGCGCAAGGCCTCGGCAATCACAAAGAGCCGCTCGTCGTCAATGGCATGCAGCTTCTTGCGCAATACCGCGTCATCCAGCTTCGCCAAATCCGGAAGTTCCAAATGGTTTAACCCGATTTCCAGGGAACGAACAGCCTTTAAGAGAGCGCCTTCTAAAGTCCTGTCAATGGACATGACTTCCCCGGTCGCTTTCATCTGTGTCCCCAGCGTACGGTCAGCCAGAACAAATTTGTCGAAAGGCCAGCGCGGGAACTTAACTACCACGTAGTCTAAGGAAGGCTCAAAACAAGCTTTGGTTTTGCCGGTAACCGCATTGGTGATTTCGTCCAGCGTGTAGCCAATGGCGATTTTACTGGCTACCTTGGCAATCGGATACCCGGTTGCCTTGGAGGCCAGGGCGCTGGAGCGGCTGACGCGGGGATTTACCTCGATCACATAGTAGCGGCGGCTCTTCGGGTCCAAGGCGTACTGGGCGTTACAACCGCCCTCAATGCCCAGTTCACGGATAATATCCAAGGATGCCGTGCGCAGCATCTGGTATTCGGCGTCGGTCAGCGTTTGCGACGGCGCCACAACAATGCTGTCGCCCGTATGCACGCCAACAGGATCAATGTTTTCCATATTACACACGGTAATGCAGTTGTCATTGGCATCCCGCATAACTTCGTATTCGATTTCCTTCCAGCCGGCGACGCTGCGCTCAATGAGCACCTGGCCGATCAGACTGTATTTAAGGCCCTTGACGACCGTTTCGTCCAATTCGTCATCATTGTGCACAATGCCGCCGCCGGTGCCGCCCAGCGTATACGCGGGACGCACAATCAACGGATAGCCAATTTCAGCGGCAAATTCCCGAGCCGCCTCCAAGTCTTCTACAATGGTACTCTCCGGAATCGGCTGGTTAAGAAACTGCATGGTTTCCTTGAACAGTTCCCGGTCCTCCGCCTTTTTAATGGCTTTCAAGGATGTTCCCAATAATTCTACGTTGAATTTTTCCAGCACTCCGGATTCCGCCAGCTTAACCGCCAGATTCAGGCCAACTTGGCCGCCAAGCGTAGGCAAAAGACCATCCGGGCGTTCTTTTTCAATGACTTCCTCCAAAAATTCGGCTGTCAGCGGTTCGATATACACGCGGTCCGCCACATTGGCGTCCGTCATAATCGTCGCCGGATTGGAATTAACCAGCACCACTTCCAGACCTTCTTCTTTTAAAGCCCGGCAAGCCTGGGTGCCGGCATAGTCAAATTCGGCAGCCTGACCGATAACAATGGGGCCCGAGCCAATGACCATGACCCTCTTGAGATATTCCTTTTTCGGCATGGTTACGCCCTCCCCATCAACTGCATAAATTCTTCGAATAAGTAGGTGTTGTCATCCGGTCCCGGCGCAGCTTCCGGATGGTACTGCACGGAAAAAAGCGGCAGCGTGTTATGTCGAATGCCCTCGACCGTATCGTCATTGACAGCCCGGTGGCTAATGGTAACGTCCAGACCTTTCAAGGACTCTTCCTTGACGGAATAGCCATGATTCTGCGAAGTAATATGCACTTTGCCTGTCAATAGATTTTTAACCGGTTGATTCGCGCCGCGATGACCAAACTTCAGCTTATACGTATCTGCTCCCAACGCCAGCGCTAGAATCTGATGACCCAGGCAAATGCCAAAGAGCGGTTTTTTGCCCAACAGCTGCCGGACCATCTGGATGATCTCCTGCAAGTCCTTGGGATCTCCAGGTCCGTTCGATAAGAAGACGCCGTCCGGATTGCTTGCCAGCACTTCTTCAGCGCTCGCTGTCGCCGGATAAACCGTAATGTCGCAGCCGCGCTGATGCAAGGAATTAAGAATGTTTTGCTTAATGCCGAAGTCCAGCACCGCTACTTTCGGACCGCCTGAATTGCTCATATGATAGGTTTCCTTGGCGGTTACGTCCATGACCTGGCAGCAGCCGAGCTCGCTCGCCAATAAAGCGTCCACATCAGCCTGCGCTGCTTCTTCGGATACAATAATCCCCTTCATCGTACCATGGTTGCGAATTTTCTTCGTAATGGCCCGAGTATCCACACCATACAGGCAGGGAATGTTGAAGCGCTGCAGATACGAGCCGAAGCTGCCTTCCATCTCCCAGTTGCTTGGAGTCTGACACAGCTCGCCGATGATAAACCCTTTAACAAACGGCTGCCGCGACTGAGCAAAGGCTTCAGCTACGCCGTAATTGCCAATCAAAGGATAGGTCATCGTGACAATTTGACCGCAATAAGACGGATCCGTCAAAA
>NZ_JAQUZF010000049.1:0-17989 GCF_028691475.1 Anaeromusa sp. | reverse complement strand
AACCCCTTATAATTTGAATATATTCAAATTATAAGGGGTTGCTAAAAAAAAGTCAAACAATGTTTCTTAAATTTTGAATTTCTGCACCGCCACCTGCAAGCCTTCCGCCATATTGGCCAAATGCCTGCTCGCGGACGCAATTTCTTCCATCGAGGCCGACTGTTCTTCGGTCGCCGCCGAGATGGTTTCCGTTTGTTCCGCCGCTTGACGGCTCTCTTTGCTGATGCGCTGCGCCGCGCCAACCACCTGTTGCGTACCGCTTGTCAGTTCTTCGGTCGCCGCCGAAATTCCGTGCACTTCCGCCGAAATTTCCCGTACCATCCGCAAAATATCAGCAAAACTTTGTCCGGCGGAATTAACCACCTTCGCCCCGGTCTCCACTTCTCGCCGACCTTCATTCATAAACAAGACCGCTTGATTGGTCCGCCCTTGCACTTCTCCTATGAGCTCCGTAATCTGTTTGGCCGCGTCTTGAGACTGTTCCGCCAATTTGCGCACCTCATCGGCGACCACGGCAAAGCCTCGACCGGCCTCACCGGCTCTAGCCGCTTCAATGGCTGCATTGAGCGCCAGCAGATTGGTCTGTGCCGCAATCGTAGAAATAACCTCTACAATCTGCCCGATTTGCTTGGATCGCTCTTCTAAGGAAGCGATTACATTTGCCGTCGCTTCTGTCTTTGTTTCAATAATGCCCATTTGGGCGACAGCCTGCCCCACAGACTGCTCGCCTTCCGCCGCAGCAGTCTCCGTTTTTTGCGCCGACGCAGACACGACCATCGTATTTTGCGCCATTTGGTCAATGCCTTTTGACATTTGCTCTACCATGTCTCTTGTCTGTTCCGCCGCCCGCAGTTGCTCATCCGAGCCTTTTGCCACTTCCGTAATGGACTGCGCCACTTGATTCGACGCTTGCGCAGATTGATCCGCGCTGGCTGTCAGCTCCTCAGAAGACGCGGCTAATTGCTCCGCGGTGTTAAGCAAATTGCGAATTAACGCCCCGATGCTGCGATTCATTTTATCCACGGAAGTCGCCAACACTCCGAATTCACTTCTGTCAGCCATACTGGAGGCTGGCACTTCTTGCGAAAAATCGCCCTCCGCCACATGATCCAAAAACACCACCGTCGCCGACAAGCGGCTGGTAATCCGTTTGGTAATCGTCCAGCCTAACGCTAAGCCCAATAAAATCGCTGCTGTCAGAATCATCGCGAAGGTCAGCGACGCTTGGGAAAAATCTTTTTTTCCCTGCTCATTCATCGCTGTCGCTTCTTTTTTGACATCCTCGCTCAACTGCACAAGCACTTGGTTAAAAGAAAGCCCCAAAGGCTCCGCCTGGCTTTTAAAAATTTGATACGCTTCTGCATTCTTGTTTTGTCCGGCCAAGGCCAAAACCTGCTTATTCACCTGCCGATAGGACTGCAAGGTAGCGCGAATGCTGTCCACTTCCGCTTTCTGCTGGCTTGTGAGAGGCATTTTTTCAAAGTCCGCCAAATTCTTATCAAAAGCGGCATCTCGTTCGCTCACCATGGTCAATAATTTTTGATTTTCGTTATTATCCGTAGTCAGCATTAAGGCGAATATACTCATTTCAATACGCCGCATATGAATGCGATTCTCCAAAATCAATTCCACCGCATGCATCTTCTCGCGGTACATCGCATCCATCGCATCACTTGTTTTCTTGAGATAAAAATACCCAGTACCCCCAACTCCCACTAAGGCTACTACAAAAACGAGGATTAACAACACCAATCGTTGCGCTACTTTCAAGTTATTCAACCACCCCATGTTCATACCTCGCTTTCTATATTTTATTTATTGTATTTTCTGATAATTCTTCTTTCCTTGCAAAAAACCTTCCTAAATAACGCTCCAAAGAAAAAATACATTTTCCTTGTTTTATAATATTCTTTCAACACATAAAAACAATCTGCCTCTTTCTCAAAAGCTGCAGACTATTTTTACGTCAACGCGCTACCCGCTTTATTCCATTCCTTCGTCTAACCAAAAACATTCAAAGCCTCTTCTTTTTGCGCTGTAAAATCGCAAAACTCTACCGCCACCGCTGCAGGTACCAACGTCAAAAAATAAGCGCGGACTTTTTCCGTTTCAAACTGCCGCCAGCTCTCACGCAGCAAATCATCACAAGCCAGCGCGTCGTAAAAGCGAGCTAAAAAACCGCTGCCTTCCAGCAATTGCAACAATTCTTGCCGTTGCACTCCCTGACAACACGCCTGCGCAAACTCTCCATACCACGGAGTCACTTGCTGCGGCGCAAGAGGGCTCAATGGAATAAACCGCTCCGGCTCCTGTTCCACCAAAGACCAGCCTTCTTCACAACACTCACTTAGCCCCGTTTGTTTCTTTTCTTTGGCGCCCAATACCAACACTCTACCAGAAGCCAAGTCCAGATACTGACAATAATCGGCAGTATCCGGGGCTAATAAGGCGACAATGATATGATCCAAAAAGACAGAAACACATCCGGTCATCATCTGCAAGACCTCTCGTTTTTTCTTAATAGTTGCCTGTGAACACATCCTGCGCCCAATTCAACGCTTCCCGGTATCCCAAGAGAACCTGGCCTTCTGATAACTCTATTTTTTGGGCGTAGGCAGCGGCGCTCTGCCACTGACCTTGCTCGTATTTTTGCATCAAATTGTACAATAGGCTTAACACGCCTTCCGATTCTTCGTTAAAAGCTCTTTTGATTTCCTCTTTGACTGGTATTTCCGACAATATATCCGCCAATGGTCGGTCCAATAACGCATCTAAGTGAGAAAACAAGCCTAGTAAAAATGCATCAGCCGTGCAAATTTTTCCGACACAATGCATGGCCAGCTGCTCCCCAAAACGCGCACGCACCAACGAAGACAAAATCAGTTCTCCTGGCTTGTCCACGCCCATGTCTTTCAACGCTACAAGAGCGCCCCACTTGCTCAACTCTTTATGGCCCAATAAGACCATAGCCTGACGCAACGAGCGAATCGGCTGGCGAAAACCGAATAGAGCCGAATTGATAAATTTCAGCAAATTGTACGACAGAGATACGTCTTTGCGCAAAACCGCTTCAATTTGGCCAAATTCCAAATCAGACCGGCTAAATTCTTGAAGAAGCTTAAAATGATTCGCTTTACACGCCGGCAACGCATTACCGGAAACCAACGCCGGCTTGGAAAAATAATACCCCTGAACATATGTATAGCCTGCAGCCCTAGCTTCCTGGAATTCTTCCTCCGTTTCTACTTTCTCCGCCAAAAGGCGAAGGTCGTAGGGAGCTAAAAAAGCCTGCCATTGCTGGCGCTCCGCCGCAGAAGTAGCCCGAAAATCGATTTTTACGATATCCGCCAGTTCCACCAACGGCAATCGTTCTTTTTTGTAAACAAAATCATCCAATACCAGCATATAGCCGGCGCTTTTAAGTTCGCTGCAACGCCGCAGCACTTCTTCATCCGGTTTTACATCTTCTAAAATTTCCACCGCCACTTGCTCACGCGGCAGCATCGCAGGCAGCTTCGTCAACAAGTTGTTGGCCGTAAAATTAATAAATGCGAGCTTGCCCCGCGTTAAAGAATCAATTCCGAACAATAAAAAACTGTTCGTCACTACATCCAATGTAGCTTGGTCTGGATCCGTACCATCGTATGTATTCTGCAAAGTACGACGAAATAACAACTCATAACCATATACCTGCCGCTGCATATCAAAAATAGGCTGCCTGGCAATATGTATCTGTTCTTGCTGTTCTTGCGTTTTTCTACAATTCATGCCGTCACCTGCCTACTTTTTTAGAGGAGCCGGGCGAACACGAAAGGTATTCATGTCCACATATTTAGCTGATTTTTTAAACCGGCTCCGCGCCGACAAGGTGTTCGATACAAAACAGCCTGCTGCTCCGCATCCCGCCAACATGGCAGCGACAAGTCCCAAAAGAAGCAAAATGCTTTCCTCTGGCATACGCCAACCTCCTTTACCTTTTTCTCCGCAAAAAAAATACACCAGCCAGGATCTGGCCAGTGTCGAATTATGAAACAACACAAAAATCGGCAACCTGGCGATCATAGACATCTGTCCGTAGATCCATGGCTTTGCGTCCTTGCCTTTCAGCAAGTTTGCCTTTTTCAATTTTATGGTACATGCTTGTATCAAAAAAATCTTCAAGAATTCTTGAAATAAGTGTATCGTTTTCTTAAGACTGCCGTCAAGGCTCTTCACTTTAAAAAAGTATAAAACCTCCCATTTTTTTACTGTTATGTTCATTTTCAAGACTTAAGTCCTAATGTTTTGCACCTCTTTATCTATAGACGTTTCTAAAATTATAAAAATATTCTTCCTGCAAAAAAGAGTCTTTTATAGTTCTTATCTCTTTT
Source organism: Anaeromusa sp. (assembly GCF_028691475.1). Lineage (NCBI taxonomy): Bacteria > Bacillati > Bacillota > Negativicutes > Selenomonadales > Sporomusaceae > Anaeromusa > Anaeromusa sp. The sequence goes on along the minus strand of NZ_JAQUZF010000049.1, from coordinate 13,619 downwards.
GGCTGCCTGCGGCAACCGCTTCCTCTTTGGCCCCGCCAATGCGGATAAAGCGCGTTGAGATAAAGTTCAAGAGCGCAATGGCCGCCCCGCCCAAGAATACATATTTATAGCCATCCGGACCGCTGTTGTACCAGACAAAACCGCCTAAAATAGGCAGCACCATGGTCACCAAGTGGTCGATACTGGTACCCAAGGAAAGGCTGGGTGAAATATCTTCCGGCACTAAGGCGATTTTACGCATATACGTAGCCCGGGCCATGCTGACCGCGTTCAGCGCTTGGTCAACGACATAGCAAAAGCAGATAAGCAGCAGCGCCCACGAATAGGGCAGAAAATCCGCCGCAAAAGCATAGCCCAGACAAACCAAAAAGAAGCAGATGGCTTCGCCGCTCAACACACGTTTTTCGCCATATCGATCAATAACCGAGCCAATCCAGGGCTTCACAAAAATGCCCGCAATAGAAACGATGAAGAACAGCATGGTCATGGTCGCTACAGGCTGACGGAAAATATCTACCAATACCCAGGGGCCGAAGGTAATGAAAATCTGCTTACGCGCGCCAAAGAGCACACTCAGCCAGTAATACAGCTTATACTCTTTGCGAAAAACGAAACGAGGCGTCTTGCGAGTTCCCTCTAAAGGCTTCATAAAAAACAACGGCACCGCCGCCAGAACGAAAGCTACCGCGCCAATCGTAAAGGCCGTTGTGTAGGAAATATGCCAAAACGTAAAGAGCACCCAAAGCACCGCGCTGCTGAGAACCAATGTAAGCGTGTTGACGGCATTCATCCGCCCCAAGCTGCGCCCCAGGTCGCTTGCCGAAGCAAAGCTCATGCCGATGCTGTTGGACAAGGGCATATAGATATGGGTGCCGACATTATAAACGAAAATGCTGACGACTACCAAGGCATAATCCGGCGGAATCATGCCCAAGGCGAACATGCCTGCCGCGGAAAAAAGATTACCCAGCATCATCGTCCGGGTATCTCCCAAAAATGCCAGCATGCCGATAATACCTACCATAAACAAGCCTGGCAATTCCCTGGGAAACTCCAGCGCCGAACGCTCCAGGATCATCATGCCTAAACCATCCCGCAAATAATTGGTCAGCGTCGACCCGTCCACGCTCTGGGCCACGCCGACTAAGGCCGTGGACAGCAAAAACAGCAAATAGTTCCGGTCCATATTACGAAGATATTCCATATCCTTGCACCTCTACAAAATTTCTAGCATAAATTTAATCCATTTGTTTTAGAACACAGTACTATCATATAGAGAATAATTATGATTGTCATGAAGGATATTCGTTATCTTTAGCATAATATGAACACAAACTGCTTCAAGGAGGAGTCTACTATGCCTACTAGCGGCGAATACTGGCCCGGCGCCGCCCGCCCTGGCGACATCACCCACAATACCCACTGGACTGCTTCGTTATACCGTGATTTTCCCGTAAAAATCGCCCGCAGCAAACGAACGTTGGCCGGACCGCTCTTTGAAAAACACTGGCATGAAGCCTTGCAAGTCCTGCATTGCGAACAGGGAGAAGCTCTCATTCACTGCAATGGCCGTTTAAATCGCCTTGGACCTGGCGATACGTTAATCATTAACAGTCAAGAGCTTCATTACGGCGTTACTGAAAGCGACCAATTGATCTACGTCATTCTAAAAATTGACCTGCCTTTCCTGGCCAGCAGCCAGCAGGACTTATGCCAACTCAACTACCTAACGCCGCTGGCCCAAGGGACGCTCTTATTTCAGAACAAACTGCCTCCGGATCGGCTTTTAAGCCGTTACATCCAGACCATCACCGAAGAATACCAGCAATTGCAATCAGGCTGGGAACTAGCCATCAAAGCCCAGCTCTACTTGCTGCTTGTCCATTTGCTGCGCCACTATCAGCGGAAGGCTTTGCCGGCGGCGGAACTACAGCGCCACCAGCATTCCCTAGCTCAACTGCGCACAGCCCTAGAGTACGTCGACACCCATTACCAGGAAACCATCCGCCTCAGCCAGTTAGCTGCGTTGGCCAACCTCAGCGAGCAGCATTTCTGCCGTCTTTTCAAAACGCTCACAGGCAAACGTCCGATGGACTACATCAACTATCTCCGTACGACCAAGGCCGTCACGCTCTTGACGGAAGATCGCCTGAGCATTACCGAGATAGCCGCTGCCGTCGGCTTTGACGACAGTAATTATTTCAGCCGCGTCTTCAAAAAATACCAGAACCGCGCCCCTTCGGAACTGCGAAAAAAACAAACCGACTGAGACATATACCTCAGCCGGTCTGTTACCGCAAAAAAACCAACAACAGTTGTACATCCTAGAATTAAAGTCGTGCGCAAAGAGGCACAATGATGTTGGCCGCCAAGCAGCCAATGCCAACCGCCGCAAACATGGCACGGTCAAAAACAGCAGATAATTCTTTTTCGTCTTTGCGCACAAAAAGATAATGGGAAAACAACGACAGCGCAATAGACATAAAAATAGTAAACAGGCCGATGCCGGCAATATGATCCACCAAACCGAAAGAACCCGAAGGAGGCAATATGGAATTAGCCCCATACGAGTTGGCTACCGCACCAAAATAAGCCGCCGTCGGCAACGAAAAGCGCGGCCCAATATCCGATGGTTTAATGAAAAAAGAAGACAAAGTCAGCGCCAGAGCCGCAAAAAGAGATAAGAAAATTTTAATGTACACGCCATAGTCAACGCGTTTGATGTTTACACCGTAAATATACTGGGAAAAGATTTTAGAAGTGTTTCCCGTCACCCGCGGATCGCCGTAGGAGGATTTGTAAGTATGGGTTTTAACGACGTTTTGGCCGCCGAGAATCTTATAGCCGGGGATAGCCGTCCGTGAGCTGATATTAGAAGCCGCATCTGCTTCATAGCGCACCTTGGAGCCATCCCGGGCGCCGTCCTCAATATAAATGTTCAGCATATGATTCTCAATCGGCACGCGAGTCGTATCAAAAAACTTGATAAGTTTAGCCGTTACCTTGTAACGCTGGTAATTAACACCATTGCCGTCATGATACTCTTCCAGCAATTCTTTCTTGTTAATCACTCCATCTACAAGAACAAACTTACCGCCAGGATCAAGGGTTCTATCACCTTGCCAGCTAAACCAAACATAAAGATTCGCTGTCCAATAGGAATCTCGAATGGAAAAATTGTCGATATCATCTAGATAGGTGCCTACCTTGACCGTCGTATACGCCCCGACAGGCGGCAGCGGATCCGGCGGCGTCTTGCCCGGCTCGGCGGCGGTTTGATTCATGCGGGCCGCATGATTGGCCTCGGCTTGCATCATATTTTGATACAAAGTAGAGGCGCTGAAATAGGTGACAAAAGAATACAGCACAAGTATCGCCAGCGAAAACAACAAAATAAATTTCTTTTTGGAACTGGCAAGATGCTTCCAAGTAGTAAGCATAATAAATTCCCCTTTCTGCACTTCAAATTTATGGCAAAGGAAAGTTTATTCTGCTTATACCGGTCAATCCCTGCTGAAATTCATAGGCATCCCAAAATTTAACATTCCCTTAACATTAAAACGAACGCTCCTGCCATAAAAAACTTTCGCGTCTTTCGCGTCTTTCGCGGTTCGTTAGCAACGCCTCTCGAATTTATTCTCCAACCGCTCCCGGACTCTCGTAACTTATAAACTCTGTACAGAAAAACGCAGCCCCTCGCGAGGCTGCGTTTTATTCTCTAGTCTTTCAAGTGATATGGAACCGTACTGACGATCACATTGGTTTTCCAAATCAACGCATTGCGCAGGAACAAGCCGGTCTGGCCATGCAAAAAGCGATGCCAGGGCTTACTTGTTTCAAACTCTGGAATAATAACTGTGATATAGTCGTCAGGACCTTTTTCGCGTTCCTTCTTTTCAATAAACTGAATCAGCGGCCGCATGAGCAGCCGGAAGGGCGAGCGGATGATCTTCAGTTCCACCCCAGGATCCCAAAGCTGCCATTTTTCGCGCAGCTTCTTTTCCGCTTCTGCGTTATCAGAGATATTAACGGCAATAATATTATCACCAATGGTTTTAGCATATTTGATGGTATTGTAAACCACCCGCGTCGGCGTGGCCACAGGCACAATGATAATGTGCTTACCCTTAGGAAAAACCTCAGCGCCTTTATTGTAGCTCTCCTCCGGCAGGTGAAGCTGGTCCGCCACCACATTATAATGCGCCCTTACCGCTTTGAAAATATAAATCATGATTGGAATAAAGACAAGAACAATCCAAGCGCCGTAGAGGAATTTTGTCGCCGTAATAACCGCTACAATGATGCCGGTCACAGTCGCTCCCAAACCGTTAAGAAACGCTCGGAACTGCCAACCTGCGCCACGTTCACGGTTCCAATGCACCACCATGCTGCTTTGGGCCACAGTAAAGGAAATGAATACGCCGATGGCGTAAAGAGAAATCAAATGCTCGGTGTTGCCCTGAAAGGCGACGATTAAAAGACCTGCCGCCACAGTCAGCAAAATTATGCCGTTAGAAAAGGTCAGCCGCTCACCACGAGCAGCCAGATAGCGAGGCATATAGCCATCCTTAGCCACAATGGACATGAGCACCGGCAAGCCATTATAGGCCGTATTAGCGGCCAAATACAACACCAGCATCGTGGTAATCTGGATATAGAAATACATAGGCGAGCGCTCAAAAATCTGCTCCGCCAGCTGTGACATCGCCGTTACTTCCGCTATCGGCATGATATGATAATGCATAATCAAATAGGAGATACCAATAAACATAAAACCAAGAATACCAGCCATCCAGTAGGTTGTAACAGCGGCATTGCGCGCCTCGGGCGAACGGAACATCGGCACGCTGTCGGCGATGGCCTCTACGCCTGTCATCGAACTACAGCCGTTCGCAAAGGCCCGCAAGACTAAAAACAGCATCGCCCAATCGAGCTGCTGTTTGGCCATAGAAGCTGCAGGCAGCACATAGGGCGCCTCAAAAATCGATTTCCACACGCCAACGCCAATCAAAACCACGATTCCCAGCAAAAAAGCATAGGTCGGGATCACGAAAGCGTTGGATGACTCGCGCACACCCCGCAGATTTACTATCATCAAGATACCGAAAAGCACCGCTAAGTCTAAGGATACTTCATTCCCCGACAATTCGGGAAAGGCTGAGATAATCGCCGCCGTGCCCGCCGACACGCTCACTGCAGCGGTAAGCACGTAATCAGCAAATACCGAGCCTGCCGCCACCAGCGCCGGCATCTCACCAAGATTTTTCTTGGCTACCGCATAGGCGCCGCCGCCGCCCGGATTGGCTTTAGCCACCTGGACATAGGACAAAACAACAATCGCCAGCAACAATAAAATTGACAATGCCACCGGCGACATGTAGCCGTAGGCGACAATGCCAGGCGCGGCTACCAAGGTAATCATAATCTGTTCCGGACCGTACGCTACCGAAGACAGTGCGTCCGAAGAAAAAATTGACAGTGCCTTCCATTTAGGCAATTTCTCATGCGCAAGCTCTCGATTGTGCAAAGGTCTGCCAATCAAAGCCCGTCTTACCCAGCGCATCATAAAGTACCACCTCGTACTTTCAAGCATTCATTTGCTACATCGCAATAAGCCATACCGACTCAATATAGCAAAAGAAGGCAGCAACGTCAATAAATCTTATTTTTTCTTTCTAACTTCAGATCGCCTTATTTTCCCAAAAGACACATTTATTTTTACATATCTATTTTGTTGCTTCAGAAAACAAGAGCTTTTCCAGTATCTCCGCTGCGCCTTGCACATACTGCGCACAATACTCATGACCAAGACCGCTGTTTTTGCGCCCCTCACGGCCGTTTTCGGTGCTCAAATCAAACCCCAGGAGGTTTGTGCAGTGAAGAGACCCGTATTTTGCTTGAAACTCTTTGGCAAAAGCCTGTACCAGCTTATAGGTTTCTTCCTTCGGCAGCCCTTTGGCCCCGATCGCCATAAACGCGCCGGTTGCAGCGCCGCAAGCCTCGGACAGATTGCCCATGCCGCCGCCAAAAGCCCCGGAAATGCGCAGCGCCGCTTCTTCTGCAATTCCCAAGGCCGGGCCGTACACGCAGAACACCGCCTGAGAACAAGATTTCCCGTTCATAAAGGCATCTACAGCCTGTTGTACTCGCTTTTCGTTACTCATAAAGTTCACTCTCTCTTTCATCATTCATCGTACTATCGGTAAGATTTCATGATTTGTCTGCTGTTTCCTGCTTGCTTGTCTTTTTATTTCTATCAATTTCAATAATTTATTACCACCATCGCAACCGGCGACTTTTCTCACGATGTCTCCGAGGCCAGCCTGGCCGACCAAAGTGAATTCGGCGACGTTTCTCGCTCAGTGGCTGCCATGATTTATACCAAACAAATAACAGCCGTGCAGCGCATTAGCCGCACGGCTGTTTTATGTGCAAAAAAGGAATACTCTGGTGCGTATAGAATCTTTTTAGTGTATACATTGTCATAACAAGGAGTGAAAATAATGAACCGCTTCTTCCGAACTCTATTTTTGACCCTCTGCGCAGTAAGCCTGCTTACAGGTTCTGTCGTTCTGGCCAACGAAGCGCCGCCGGCAGCCGCGCCCACGCTCCGCACGCTTGGTTTTTGCCTGGTCCCCACAGACGACTACAAAGAATTTTGCCACAACAAATCCCTAAATCTTTTACGCGGCACCGCTATACAGAAAATCGCCGGCAAGTATGCCCTAAACAACACCGCCACCGATGTTGACTTTGTCAACTTCATCAACAACCAGGAAATCAGCACCGACCAGGGTCTGCTGCGCGAGCTAAAACTGCCCATCCTCTTAGATTACGGCACTAAGCATAATCTCGACTTCCTCTTAGTGCTGCTCCCTAAAGCAAAATTACAGAAAGAAGAACACCACAACTACAACAACGGCTACTATAGCCATTACACCGAGGTTTCCGCTCAGATCACGCTGCGCGCGGCCTTAGTAGATGTAAAAAAACGCGAATACGTCTTTAACCTTACCTTTAAGGAGCTCTCTAATGAACAAGGCCTATTCGACTTCTCCGACGCCACGGAATTCGCCATTCACAGCGGCACAAAAAAAGTAGTGGAAGATTTCAATCAGCAGACGTTCTTTCCGTAACCTCTGACTCTCCCGTTAATCCCTGCATGCCTGCTGTTCCCCGTAACCTTCCTGCATACCCTCACTCTACTCCCTCCACTCCTGTTCATCCTCTTGTTTCTCAGTCCAGCAGCTCCGACGTTTCCGTCTCCTTGCCGCAATGCGGACAGGAGACGGTTTCTTTTTTGAGGCTAAACATCTGACGATACTGCTCAAATTTTTGGCCGCAATTCCGACATTGCCGCCAGCAGCGTTCCTTAAGCGTTTCTTCCCCTGCCGCCCGGGCAATCACATGGCTAGTTGCCATCGTTTTCACTCCCTTTAGCCGCTTCTTGCTGTACTGTCTGTACAAACCGGCGCGCTTCCCTGCCAAAAAGGCCAAAAGCGCTGGTCAATAAAAGCCTGGCTCCTTGCTGCACATGCCGTTCCAGCGTTTCACCAGCGCGCACCACCGTCCCTACGGGTTTTCCAAAGTTCCGCCCCGCCGCCAACAATTTTTCATAGCCTTCTTGCACCAGCGGATGCTGGCCTTGTCCTGGCACGCCCACTGCTTGCGAATAATCCATCGCGCCAAAAATCAAGCCGTCCACCCCTTCTACCTGCAAAATCTCCGGCAACGCTTCCATGGCCGTCGTATTTTCGATAATCGCCAGCACCACTGTTTCCCGATTGGCCTCCTGCGCATAATCCGCCAAAGGACGCTCCATACCGTAACCGGAAGCGCGCACGCCGTTCAGCCCCCGTTTTCCCAACGGATGATACTTTACCGCCGCCACAGCCTCCCTGGCTTCTTGCACGCTGGACACCCCCGGCAAGATTACGCCCATGGCCCCTACGTCCAGATACCGCAGCAGCGTGCTCTCCTGCAAATCCGGCACCCGCACCAGCGGCGTAATGCCCCGAACCTCCGCCGCCCGCACGAGGCCTTCGCAGTCCCCCGGCGATAATGGCCCGTGCTCCGCGTCTAAAAAGACAAAATCAAACCCGGCCAAACCGCAGATTTCCACCAGCGACGGCAGATATCCCTGCAGCATGCAGCCGGTGACTAGCTCTCCTTTTTGCAGTTTTTCTTTCATGGTGTTGCGTCTCATCTTACATTCCTCCAAATCAGCAAATAAAACAGAAAACGAACATTTGAACAAGAGTCGCGGGAGTCACGGGAGGGTACGAATGAGGGTTACGCAGTATAATTTTCAACAGGAGTAAAGGGAGTAGAGGGAGGGTACGATTGAAGTTGCGGTGGCCGTGACTGTATTTGAGACTTTTATTGGAGCAAGACGATCCGCAGGACGCAAAAACAGGAGGCGACGGAGAAAAGTTCCGTATGTCTGAGCGCCAGCGAGTTCGCGGAACTGCCGGCGACTCCTGTTTTTGCGAGTCGCGCGGAAATCTTGTCTCAAATACAGTTATGCCGCCGCTAAAATGGTTCAGGAGAACCGTCCCCCTGAACCATAAAGCCCTTTCGCGTTTTTCGCGTTTTTCGCGGTTCGTTATCCCCCTGCCATTCCTCTTGTTTCAGACTCTCAAAACTTATAAATTCTTGCAAACGTGAAAAAGAAGCACAGAATGACTCAATGCTTCTTTGGTTTCTACGTCATATGTTAAATTTCCTTTGCCTCCAGCGACACTTGGCGCTCTTTAAAAATCCGCTTGGCTACCGTCACGGCATTGAGCACTCTAGGAAAACCGGTGTAGGGAATGCACTGCAAAAAGGTTTCTATAATCTTCTGCGGCGTCACGCCTACATTCAACGCGCCATGCAGATGCACCTCTAGTTGTGTCTCACAGCCGCCCAGGGTCAGCAAGGTGGCTAGTGTAATCATTTCTCGTTCCTGCAGATCAAGACCTTCGCGACAGTACACATCGCCAAAAGCAAACTCTACAATATAGCGCCCTAAGTCTGGCGCAATGTCTTTGAGGCCCTCCACCACCATTGCACCGGCATGGCCGTCCACCTCCGCCAGTCTTTCCCATCCTTTTATCCAACGTTCTTCTTGCATTGTTTTAGCCTCCTTCACTTGCTATACTAAAAGCATAGTACTTAAAGCAAACTTGAAGTCAAGGAGTTTTTTTATGGGATATGCAATTGGACAATTTTCGAAGTTGACTGGCCTCACTGGCCCTACGCTGCGCTACTACGAGCAGGAAGGACTGCTGTCCGTGCAGCGGGACGCCGCCGGACGTCGCGTGTACACCGAGCAAGATGTCGAATGGCTCCATTTTATCAAGCGTCTTAAGGAAACAGGCATGCCCATCCGGGAAATCCGCCGCTATGCGCAGTTGCGCTACCAGGGAGACAGCACCTTGCAGGAACGTTTAACGATGTTGGAACAACATCACCAAACCGTCTTAGAGGAACGGCAAAAGCTAGAAAACAACTTGCGCAAGCTCGATGAAAAACTGACTTTCTATCGTCAAGCGCTGCAAAAAGAGGAACGAACAAGCTGCATTTATAGACAAAAAAAGAGCCCCTATGCAGGGAACCCTTGATAAGATAAACACTATTAAACCCATTTACATCTTAGCGGCGCTGCAGTCGTCTCGCCACAGACAATCCGCCTGTCCGCAGACCAAGCCCGCTTCGTTGAAGCAAGGCCGGTTTCCCTCTCCACACTGAATGGCGTGAATTAAATCCGCCTTTTTTCGCCGTCCAGGCTTAAGTCCCCTGCTTCTCGCCAATTCCTGCACTTGCACCATTTTCACTGAAACTCCTCCTTTAACCAAAGAGAACCCCTTTGCTAACAGTACATTTTTCTCGACCATTTTTCATTTCTTCGACACAACTGTTGCATTTCCTCTTTTAAATAGGAATCCCCTGCCAGCGCCTACTGTGCCGGCAGGGGATTTTCATCCATATACTTTCTGTTCTCTTCGCAAAGCTTGCGGCGCCGCCAATCTTACATAGCTATAAATATCCTCCAAATGCTGTTCCACGTTTTTCCGAGAAACACCCTCTGGCGCATATACGGTAAAAACAGCATTTTTCGTCTCTGGCCTTATGCGAGTTCTTTGATCCGGCCCATAGATAATGCTGGAAAGAACGCTTACGTCATCCCGCAAAAACATGTCCTGCGCCTTTAGCGCCTGTTCCTTGCCATTGAGCAACACATACGATTCATCTGCTGACGCCGCATCCAGCGTCAGCAAACCTTGTACCTGCTCCAAATCATGGCCTGCCGTAAGGAGGCCATTTTTCAATTCCGCCATAAACATAGCTTCCACCAAAGGCGTCACAGACGGGATGCTTTTCCCTTTGAAAATCACCGATTCTAATTGCTGCCGCACATGATACGTTTTTTTAAATTGCTTATAGTATTGGCTATAAGCCGCCAACACGGCCGAAGCATCCAATTCCTCTTTGGACCCAAAGGCCTCCCTCAACTCTTTTTCCACTTGCCGCCGCTGCTGTTCCAGCGCTTCAGAACGCCCTAAACACTGCGCATTTTCCACCACCAATAGTCCCATGGAAGCACCTGCATACTGGCGACGCCAATTCTCCGTTACTACCAACATACACTTTCATCTCCCCTCGTATTTTATGCTAACGCGTAGAGGAGATTTTTTCTTGCACGTTCTTGCTGTATTGTTTCGGACTGACGCCGGCAATCTGCTTGAACTGCCTAGAAAAATGACATTGATCGGCAAAACCGGTTTCCTGCGCCACATAGGCTAAAGGCAGCCCTTGCCGCAAAAGGCTCTTCGCTTGACGCACCCGCACTTGCTTAAGATACGCATGAGGAGGCACTCCCACGGCAGCCCGGAACTGACGCAGCATATGAAATGAACTCAGGCCGCAAAGGAGGGACAATTCTTCTAAGGAAACATTGCTCGCATACATAGCCTCAAGATAGTCTTTCACCATCGTAACGGCCTTCGCATCGGCTGCCCAGTTTCGTTGGCTCCGTTTTTCTCCATAGCGAGCGACGAACATCGTCAGAAGCGAAAGCAGACGGCTTTGCTGTTCCAAAAGGGGCAGTTCATCCGTTTCTAGCTGTTGATGCAACCTAGCGATAGCGAAAGCGAGCGCGGTATCTTCCAGCACGCCGGCGGCAATAAAGGGCAGTTGCTTTTCTTTACCGGACAGTTCGAACACCGCGCGCTCCATTACGGCATTATCCAGATAAAACATGCGATACGTCCAGCCATCCGCGCCAGCGGCTTCGCCATCATGAGCCTCGCCGGGAATAACTAAGTTGACGCAGCCGGGAAAAGCCGTCAAGCGTTCGCCCCGGTAGGAAAAACGCAGCGCCCCCTGCTCTACTACGCCCAAAGCAAAACCATCGTGAAAATGGCGGGAGAAAGACTGCTTAACATAGGAGGCATGCAGCAGTTCCACCTGCGGCAATTGCCGGGGACGCCAAAATTTTATGCGCTCCTTACTCAGATCTGCCAATGCTCTCGCCTCCGCTCCCTCTTTTCCTTTATTCTATCACAGACTTCCGCGCCAGAAGACAACAGAAGAAAGATGGAACAAGAGTCGCGAGAATAATCCTCATATTTTCCCCAGGGAACCGCAGCTTTAATAAGCGTTCCGCCAGGACTTTAAAACCGTTTTATTCCTTCTCCTGCGTACCCTCACGTGACTCTGATTCTCTTGTTCAATCCTTCGTTCTTTCTAGCTCCCGCAGGCTAATTGCACCTCACCGCGCAAGGCCGGCAGCAAATCCGCTTTCATACTGCTTTTCTGCGCCGTCGCAAGAGTCAACGCTTCTTGCACTCCTTCCAACGAAGCATTCCCCGCCCGCTCGCCAATGCCGCCTACCGTGACGCTTACCCATTCAATGCCCGCTTCAATGGCCGCCAGCGTATTGGCCACAGCCAATCCAAAATCGTTATGTCCATGAAATTCAATCGGCAAGGGACAATACTCACCAAGAGTCTTCATTTTTTCATATACTCCAAAGGGCTCTAGACAGCCCACCGTGTCGGCGTAGCGAATGCGTTCCGCTCCCAGCCCCGCTGCTAAGCGCGCCACCTCTAAAAAGAAGTGCGGGTCCGCCCGGGAAGCGTCCTCCGCACCCACCGTCACCCGGCAGCCCCAAGATTTGGCGTAAGGAATACTTTGCGCCAACTGCCCTAGCAGCCAGGAGCGACTGCGGCGCATTTTTTTCACCAAATGATAGTCTGAAACGGGAACGGAAATATGCACCCACTCAAAGCCGCAGGCCACGGAGGCGTCTATGTCCTCCTTCCTGGCGCGATTCCAGGCCACTACGGGACAAGAAAGCCGCTGTTGAACAATGCCGCGTAAAGCTTCCTGCTCGGCAGCCCCCATAATAGGAGTACCGGCTTCAATAGCCGCAACGCCAGCGCCAGCCAGCAAATGTGCAATGCGCAGCTTGTCAGCTGCGCTAAAAGCAAGACCGGCCTGCTGCTCCCCGTCACGCAAGGTTGTATCAACAAAACGTACGCTCATGCTGTTTCCTCCCGCCACAAGGACAGCAGTTCCTCATCGGAAATAGCCCGTTTGCGCGCTACCGCCAAGGCGCGTATTTTAATCAGCAAGGCTTCCGCCCGGCTGGGGAAAGGCAGCCCTAGTTCCTTGAATTTTACGCGCAACGAGGTTGTCCCGGAATGCTTACCTAGCACAATTTTTCGCTCTAACCCTACCAGTTCCGGCGGAAATGCTTCATAAAGAGATGCGTCTTTGGCAACGCCTGCTACATGCAAGCCTGATTCATGCGCAAAAATATTTTCTCCGATAACCGCTTTGTTGGGCGCTACCTCTTCACCCAAGAGTTGCAACAGCCAGCGGCTGCGTTGGGCCATATTGGCAGGTACGGAAAGTTCCAGCTCCCCCATCTGTCGCAAAAGCAGCAGTACCTCTTCCCATGGAGCGCTGTTATTCTTCCCTCCAATGGAAACGGCAAGGCGGCGCACGCCGGCTTGCCACGCAGCCCAAACGTTCGCTGTAGCCAGCTGTTTTTGGTTGGAAGCGTGAAATTCCAGCGTTAATTGCGGCCATTGCTGCTGCAATAGATCCAAATGTTCCTGTAAGCGCAAAGGCTGCAATATTGCAGAGGAGTCCTTAAAAGCAAGGCCTTCTAAACCGGCAGCGCAGAGCATGGGCAGCACCGCCTGCCACAGAAGGCCCGACGCCAGCGAGGCATCTTCTACTAGCAGCGTCGCTCGCAGTTTTTGCATTTTCGCTTCGTGCAGCACTTCTACCGTATGTGCTGGCAACCCTTGCTGCAACGAGCACGAAAACAGAACCTGACGAAAACCTTGTTGCGCCGCCTCTGTCGCCGCTCCTTGCTCCAACGGCAGCACGGCTCGAAAAAACTCCGGCTGCGTCCGCAAGGGCAGCGATTTATTTAGCGCCATCGGCACATCCAATAAAGAAATCTGCAGATGCTTCATTTCTTTTAAGATGGCCCTCACCGCCGCAGGCCCTAACGACGCTGCTTCGCGCAGCGTTTGATCGATAAACAATACATCCTGCGCCATGCTCTCACCTTCCCGCTCCTGCCGATTTTATCTGTCCTATTTACCTTGCAAAAACAC
>NZ_JAQUZF010000174.1:0-3805 GCF_028691475.1 Anaeromusa sp. | reverse complement strand
GAGTAACAGAGAAAAGCCAGAGAAAAGCCAGAGGAAAGCAGAGAGATAATTTTGATTCATAAATCCTTTTCGCGTTTTTCGTGTATTTTGCGGTTCGTTTAATGAATCCTGGTATATAAAAAGGCGAAGCATAAGAGTTCTTGCTCTTACGCTTCGCCTTTTTATTCTAGAATGGATATGCTTTTTCATTGCTTCCGCAGCCCTCGTTCGAACCCTCCCTTTACTCCTGTTAATATCTTAACGACTGCCGGAGCCCGTAAGAACCCAGGAGAGGCCGGGAATAAAGCGGCTGAGAAAGCGAAAGACGATGGCTGCACAGAGACTGCCGCCGGCAGCCCAAAGGAAAAAGAGGGGAATGCGCTCCGGCGTCAGTTCCAGAGTAGCGTCATTGAGCCATTCCATGGCATAGTACATGAAAAAAGGATGCACGAGGTATACGAAGTAAGAATGCCGTCCCAAAAGGGAAAGGAGCCAGGAGAGCGAGCCGGGCAGGGGACGATCAAAGAGGGCGAAGAGCCAAAAGGTGGCGCCAAGGGTATACAGCATGCCGGGGGGGCTGAGCTGCTGCGCGGCATTGACGGCGTCTTCCAGAGAATAAGACAACTGAAGGACCAGTATGTAGTAGTAGCCAAGCAATAGGCCCAAAGAAGCCAAAGCGGCAAAAGACAGGGATGAAAAATATCGTTGCAGGAGCTTGCGAAATTGAGATACACGGACGGCGCAAACACCTCCTAGTAAAAAGAGAAATACATAATGCCACGGCCAGTAACTGAGGCGGTATTGGAGAAGTAAATTCAGCCAGTAATCTTCTTCATGCGGACGGAAGAGGGCGTAGGACCAATAGTTGAAGGCCATCTGCAGAAAAAAAAGGCAGGGAAGCAGCCAGATCCTTTTGCCGGATAGCTGGCGCACTAGAGGACGCCACAAAGGCATGAAGAGATAAAACCAAAGCAAGATGACCAAAAAATATAGTTGATAGGATCCTAAGCCAAAGAGGAAATAAGATTGTAAAAAAGGATCATCCCAGATGTGCTCGTCGCCGCTTGTGTAAGTATAGTGTGTCATATAGAGAAGAGACCAGGTAAGATAGGGAACCAGAACGGTCCGCAGACGCCGAAGCAGAAAGCGCCCGTATTGAAAAGGTTGCTGTAAATCATCGTTTAAAAATAAGCCGAAGGCTGAAATGAAAAAAAAGATAGGTACGCTAAAACGGCTGGCGATTTCCAACAGGGCGAACAGATGAATGTCCGGCTGAGCATAGGAAAGAGAAAAAGCGCCTGTATGAATGCCGACTACCCCTAGCATAGCAATGCCTCTGGTGGCTTCTAAAGAAAACAAGTGCAATTTGGCCATGAAACACCTCAATTATCGCTGTATCTGCGAAACTATATGTTGCTGATAGAATGAAAAATAGCAATTTATTAGAAAAAGGTCATTTGACGCTCTTCAAGCATACTACTATACTAAAAGCATGAGAAGCTGAGGTCAAGAGCGGGAACGTTACGGGCATTCAAATTATCAGTACGGTGGATAGGAAAGGAAGACGAACATGAAGGCATTGGGGTACATTAACGGACGTATTGTGGAATTAGATCAAGAAGTAGTATTGTTGGAAGACAGGGGCTATCAATTTGGCGATGGCGTATATGAAGTGACCAAAGTTCACGAAGGACGATTAATTGCCTTTGAAGCGCATATGTTTCGCTTATATCGTTCGCTGCGGGAACTGCGTATTCCAGTCACCTATACGATAGAAGAATTCAAAGAAATGCACGATCAGCTAATACAAGAAAGCGGCATAACCGATGGAGCGATCTATTTGCAGCTTACCCGGGGAGCGGCGCCGCGGAGCCATGCTTTTCCCAAGCAGAGCTGCCCGGTTCTTACGATGACCATTCGCCCGCAAGGGCCAGTGACAACGGATTTGAATCTGCAAGGAGTTTCTGCGCTGGTATTGGATGACATCCGGTGGCTGCGTTGCGATATTAAATCTTTAAACCTGCTGCCGAATATCCTTGGTAAACAGGAAGCGAAAGAGGCTGGCTGCTATGAAGCGGTGCTGGTGCGAGACGGCAAAATTACCGAAGGGACGTCAAGCAACTGTTTTGTTGTTAAAGACGAGGTGCTATGGACGCATCCTTTAAATAACTTGATTTTACCTGGCATTACTCGGCAGATTGTCTTGGATCGCATTGCTAAACCCTTAGGCCTGGCAATTTTAGAGAAAGCCGTTACTCCTGAGTTTGCCTATGGGGCGGATGAAGTGTTTTTAACGGGAACCAGCACAGAAGTGATGCCTGTGGTGAAGTTAGGGCGGGAGACGATCGGCAATGGCAAACCGGGAGCGGTAACCTTGCGTCTGCTGGAAGAATACCGGAAACTGCTTCGCGAAGGAATTTAATGTGGCGGTTGACGCGGGCAACCATGGGATGATAGGATAAGAGGCAAAGAATGATGAGGAGGAAACAGTGCCTGTGAATCAGACGTGGTTAATCGTATTTGCCCTGCTAATGGGCGGCAGCTTAGTTAAAATGCTGCTGGTGCATCCTTTAATTTGGGTGGGCATTGATTTGGTGATTCTTGGCGCCGCATATCAGGTGCTGAAACGGAATCCTCTGGTGAATGTGCCTCATAGCATGAAGCTTTTGGGTGCATTAACGGCGATCAATGTAGTTGTGGACTTGGGAATTTTAGAAGCTTGGATGGGTAATTTTGCCGTATTGGGTTTAGTGGGCTGGATGATATACCGCAGCCGCAACGGCGGTGGCGGAGGCTCGGCGCGTCGTCAGCAACGGCATAAATGGAATAAGTAATATTTGCGTCAATGACGGCCGCGCTTATAAAAGTGCGGCCGTTCTTTGTAGGAGGTGGAGCGGTGCGTCGCGCTTGGGGCTTGGAATTGGCTTTGTGGATGGTTGTGCTCATTTGGGCGGGGAATTATATTGTAGGGAAAATAGGCATGCGTGAGTTTTTGCCGCAGATTTTTACTTGCTTGCGTTTTGCTATTGCGACACCGCTGATGTATCTGGTCTTGTTCTGGCGTGAAGGCAAGCTATCCTTTGGGCAGGTTCCTTGGGGGCGATGTCTTTTAGTGGGAGCGGTGGGAGTTGCTATCTATCAGACACTGTTTATTGCCGCCTTAAAATATACGACGGCGACTACGGTGGCTTTGATGCTAGGCCTGTCTCCTATTTCAACGGCCTTTGTGGCGGCTTTTCTGGGGTATGAACGATTGAGAAGGCAGATGGTGGCCGGCTGTTTGCTGGCTCTTGTGGGCCTTATCTTTGTTTTAGGAGCCGCCGGCGGCAGTTGGGGGTTCCGGGAAGAAACTCTTTTTGGTGATATGCTGGCCTTGGCGGCAGGGGTGCTGTGGGGCGTTTATCCGGTGCTTATGCTGCCCATACTTCAAAGAGGCTCCGGCTTGTGGGCGACCTGCCATACTTCTTTGGCGGGGACCTTGCTATTGCTTGCGGCAACAGCTGGAGACTTATGGTTGTTTCCTTGGGAAACGGTTACCTTGGCAGGTTGGGGAGCGCTTCTTTATGCAGCTATTCCGGTGACGGTGATCAGTTTGCTTTTGTGGTATTATGGTATTGAGCGCCTGGGCTCGAACCAGGTGATGGTTTATATGTACTTAGTGACGCCGCTGGCTTTGCTTCTTGCGGTGTGGCTGCTGGGTGAGCAGCTGAACTGGCTGCAGGGGCTGGGGGCCGTGTTGGTTTTGGCCGGCGTCTTTTTGGCTAAGCGACAGACTTGACTTGTTTTGCGAAGACTAGCGATGCGGCGGTTGGGCAAGCAGTCCTTG
>NZ_JAQUZF010000173.1:0-3817 GCF_028691475.1 Anaeromusa sp. | reverse complement strand
TAGAGGGAGTAAAGGGAGGGTTTGCTCTAAAATAAAGGGCCGTGCTTTTTGAGCACGGTCCTTTGTTGATAAATAAAACGTTAGACGTCGTAGCCCTCTTTCGTCCCCTCCATCTACTCCCTTTACTCCTGTTACCGTTCCGGTCTTCGGTTCTAGAAATGAACGCCGTTTTCATAGTACCGAAGCTCCTGCAAGGGGATAAAGAATACATCAACTTGAGCGTGTCCAGCCAAGCGTATGTGGCGGGTAATCGCCTCGGCGGTACGGTCTTGCACGTCCTGACCGCGTTCAAACCAATTAAATTGCACTAAAGGCGTTGCAGCTGTTCGCTGGCCGTCAAAATAATAGGTTGAAGCCGGAACTTCCTAAGTAAAGTAATCTCGGGGGCAATCGATGATTTGCGCTAGTTCATCGATTAGGGCGGTACTGAAGGCTTGGACGTCTTTGCCGGGCAGGCCTTTAAATATCAATTGCGGCATAATGCTTCCTCCTGTTTGTGCATAATAGTGTATAGCATTTCGCGCCAGATGCGGTTAGTTCCTGCTGGAAATGTTTGAGAGCAGGAATCCGGCAAGATGTCCAGAAAGATAGTATGAAAATGAGGCGAAGAAGAGGTAATGGAAATGGCGGACGTTGTTTTTCGGGAAATGCAGGAAGAATACTTGGACGCGGTGCGGGATATTTATCTGCATTATGTGCTCCATACGACGGCGACCTTTCACTCGCGGCCGTTAACGCGGGAGGACATGCGGGAAATTGTGTTTTTTGAAAATGAAAAATATAAAACCTTTGTCATTTTTCGAGAGGAAGAACTTTGCGGCTATGTGCTCTTGACGCAGCATAAAAAAAGAGAAGCCTATGATACGACGGCGGAAGTGACCGTGTATTTGAAGCCAGGCTGCATTGGCGTCGGCCTGGGAAGCTTGGGACTGCAGCATTTGGAAGAATATGCCCGGAAGCAAGGCATTCATGTGCTGGTAGCTACAATTTGCGGCGAAAATGAAAAAAGCATCCATTTGGTAGAACGCAATGGCTATTTCCGTTGCGCTCATTATAAAGAAGTAGGCCTTAAGTTCGGACAATACTTAGATATTGTAGGGTATCAAAAGATTTTAGCGTAAGAAACATGTCAGGAATGCTTTAGGAAACCAATAGGCAGCTGTTATGGTTTGCTGCAAGCGCTGCTTGTACAATAAATGCATACGAAAGGGGGAGTATGCCTGAAATATTGGTGTAAAGTATTGGTATGGCTGGCGCTTTGGCAGGGGATGATTTTGGGTCAGGCGTTGGCCGCTCCTGTTGAGGCGCGCGAAGATTTGGCAGACTGCTTTCAAGGCTTTTCGGGGACCTTTGTGTTATATAATCTGGAGGCGGAGCAGTATACTGTTTATAATGAGGAACAGAGCCGCAAACGGTTGTCTCCTTGTTCAACCTTCAAAATACCTAATTCCTTGATTGGTCTGGAAACGGGAGCCGTAGATAAGGAAGACGTATTTACCTTGAAAAAATGGGATGGAAACCGTTATGATTTTCCCTATTGGAATCACGATCATACGCTGGCATCGGCTACGAAAGAATCGGTTGTCTGGTATTTTCGGGAATTGGCGAGGGATATCGGCGCTGCAAGAATGCAAAGATATTTACAAGGCATAGACTATGGTAACGCCGACATTTCAGGCGGGCTGACTCAATTTTGGCTAGGCTCTTCTTTGCAGATATCAGCCCAAGAGCAAGTGCGTTTTTTGACGCGCTTAGAGCGGGGCGAGCTGCCGTTTTCCCAAGAAACGCGGGCCATTGTCTATAAGAATATCACCGTGGCAGAGAAAAACGGCGTTGTACTTATGGGGAAAACCGGCTCACGACTGCAAGACGGACGCTGGACCTTGGGGTGGTTTGTAGGTATAGTAAAGAAACCGGGAGGAACCTATGTGTTCGCAACCAATATTGAGGGGGCGGACGGGGCTATAGGCGGTAAGGCCAGAGAGATCAGCCTGGCGGTATTGAAGAAAATGAACGTATTATAAGGAGGCGCTGAGGATGAAATCCTATGAAATGGCGGTTCTGGTTTTGAGTGACAAGGGTGCGCGCGGCGAGCGAGAAGATCTGAGCGGCCCGGCTGTCCGTGAAGTATTAGGCAAGCAGTATCCTGTGGTGTACTATAAAATGATCCCCGATGAAAAAGAGCAGATTATTAGGGAACTTTGCTATATTTGTGATGAACTAGCGCCGCCTTTGCTGGTTACTTCCGGCGGGACTGGTTTTTCCGAGCGGGATGTTACGCCGGAAGCGACGCTGTCAGTTGTGGAAAAGCTTACTCCAGGCATCCCGGAGGCCATGAGGTTCTACGGCATGCAGAAAACGCCGAAAGCGATGCTTTCACGGGCGGTAGCTGGTATTCGGGGCAAGACGTTGATTATCAATCTGCCTGGCAGCGTGAAAGGCGTGAAAGAGTCATTGGAAGCCATTACCCCGGCTTTGTCTCATGGGCTGGGAATTTTGCGCGGCGATGCCCAAGAATGCGGGCAGCCTATGGCGAAAAAACCAGCTGCCGTGTTGGCGGTGAATCGCAGCGAGGAAAAAGGAGAAATCAAGGTTCCTATTGCCAAAGGGTATTTTGCGGTGGACAGCGGTCTGCAGGGCGATGCCCATGCCGGAGACTGGCATCGTCAAGTGAGCCTCTTGGGCTATGAGAGCTTTGAAAAGATACGGCAACTGGGCGTAACCGATTTGGAACCAGGTGTTTTCGCCGAGAATCTAACAACAGAAGGCATCGAGCTGTTTACTCTGCCTGTGGGGACTCGCCTCCAAATTGGCGAGGTGTTGCTGGAAGTGACGCAAATCGGCAAGGAGTGCCATTTAGGCTGCGCCATTCGCGAAAAGACGGGAGACTGCGTCATGCCTAGGGAAGGTATTTTTGCTAAAGTGTTGGCGCCGGGCTGGATTGTTCCGGGAGACTTGATTGAGGTTGTATCATAAGGGGTTGCACGACAATGAAAACCATTAAGACGCAGGATGCGATTGGGACTGTTCTGTGTCATGACATAACAAAGATTGTGCCGGGAGAGTTCAAAGGACCGGCGTTTCATAAGGGACATATTGTGACGGAAAAGGACATCCCGGAGCTTTTAGCGTTAGGCAAAGATCATTTATATGTATGGGAACTGCAAGATGGTTTTGTGCATGAAAATGACGCCGCTTTGCGCGTGGCGGAGGCTGTGTGCGGCGACGGTCTTGCAGTGACACAACCGGAAGAAGGCAAGGTAAATCTCCTTGCCGAGCAGGACGGACTGCTGCTTGTTGATGAGGAGCGTCTGCTGCGGTTGAATTTGCTGGGTGAAGTGGCAGTGGCTACCCGCAGCCAGGAACGGACGGTGAGGAAAGGCGATGTAGTGGCCGGGATTCGCGTGATCCCCCTGGTTCTTGCAGAAGAAAAAGCGCAGACGGCGGAGGCCATCGGCGCGGAGGCGGACGTTATTTCCGTACAGCCTTTTCGGCCTTGTAAAGTGGGTATTATTACAACAGGCAACGAAGTCTATTACGGCAGAATTGTCGATCGCTTTGGGCCGGTTGTGAAAGAAAAAGTGGAAGCCTTTGGGTGCGCCGTGGCGCAGCAGGTGCTGGTGCCAGACTCGGCGGAGGAAATTGCCCAAGCGGTACAAAGCCTGTTGGCGGAAGGCTGTCAGTTGATTTTGACTACAGGAGGCATGTCTGTGGACCCGGATGATGTGACGCCTGCCGGTATTCGCCTAGCCGGAGCCAGGATTGTTTCCTACGGGGCGCCGGTTTTGCCTGGCTCGGTGTTCCTGATGGCGTATCT
>NZ_JAQUZF010000172.1:0-3854 GCF_028691475.1 Anaeromusa sp. | reverse complement strand
CCATTCCCCACATGAATGCTTAAATCTTTCATCCGCGACGGGTCGTTGCGGTCTGAAGCGTCAAAGCGGAAGAGCATGCTGATGGTTCGGTCTGTTTCTCGGTATTCCGACAGCGGCGCGCCCGAAAGCTGCGTCTGCAGCGCCATGGCCAGCGCCTGGGAGGAAACGCCAAGACTTCTTGCCTTGTCCTGGTCCACTTCCAAATGCATAACCTTGCTTTTTTCATTCCAGTTCAAGTTGACGTTTTTCACCTTCGGATGCTGCGCCATAATGGGCTCCATCTGTTGGGCAATGTCCCGCACCTTATTCGGGTCCTCTCCGGTCACCCGCAGCATGATCGGATAATCCGCCGCAGGACCGTTGCTGATAACCTTAATATGCTGCTGCACTTCCGGAAAATCATTGGCAAGCTGCTTGCTCAGCTTTTCCCGCAGTTCATTGCGCGCCTTGTAGTCTTTGGCGACAATGATGAACTCTGTGAAATTGGTCTTATTAAAAGTCGGCTCAAAGCTAAGGACAAAACGGGGCGCTCCTTCGCCCACATGATAGGTATAGTAGGAAATAAGAGGATGGCCCTCCAGCTGCTGAGCAAACTGCTTAGCCACTTCCTCGGTTTTATCAATACTGGCGCCTTCTTGCAGCTTTAACTGCACAATCAGCTCCGGACGCGTCGACGAGGGGAAAAACTCGTGATTCACCAGGCCCAGTAACAGGATAGCCCCAAAAAAGCAGCCCACCGTAGCGGCCAATACCGTCCGCCTGTGGCATAAGCACCAGTTGAGGAGGCGCTTAAACCAGGCGTAAAAGGGCGTATCATGCACGCTGACAACTTCGCCTTCCGCGTCCCCTGCCTTAGGCTTTACGCGAATAAACAAGTAACCCAAAAGCGGCGTCGCCGTACCGGCCACGACCCAGGAGGAAATTAGGGCGATGACCACCACATAGAAGAGAGTTACGCAATACTCCGAGCCGCCACCGGCTGCAAAGCCCACCGGAATGAAGCTGGCGCAGGTCACCAGCTCGCCGGTCAGCCTCGGATAGGCTGTCGACGTATAGGCAAAGCAGGCGGCGTTAAAACGGCTCCAGCCCTCCTCCATCTTGACCACCATCATTTCAATGGTAATGATGGCGTCGTCCACCAAGAGGCCCAGGGCAATAATCAGCGCCCCTAAGGAGATGCGCTGCAAATCGATGCCCAATAGCTTCATGCAGGTAAAGACAATAGCGATAACCAAGGGAATGCACACAGCGACAATAATGCCGGAACGCGAGCCTAAGCTGACAAAACCGACAATCAACACGATCACGATGGCTTCCATCAACGATTTAGTAAAATCACTAATCGAGTTGGCCACCACCTGCGGCTGATTTACCGTCTGATGCAGTTCCATGCCGCCTGGCAGCGCTTTTTGGATCTGCTTAATGGCAGTCTCCAGGGACTCCCCGATGGTAAGGATGTTGCCCCCGACTTCCATGGCCAAAGAAATGCCGATGGCCGGCTGACCGTTATAGAAAAACTTAGGATCGCCTGGGTCCGCATAGGCGCGGGTCACCTTGGCAATATCCCCCAAGCGGAAGGTCCGGCCATTCGCCTGAATAGGCAGGCTGCGAATCTCGTCTACCTTTTCAAACATGCCGGTGACGCGCAAATAGACATTATCCGCCTTCGTCTCGATCATGCCCGCCGGCGCCATGGCATTTTGGCTTTGAATGGCGGCGGTAATAAGAGCGGGGTCAATGCCGAGCTGCGCCATCTTGGCGTTTTCGATTTCAATAAAGATTTTTTCTTGCTGTACGCCGAGCAAGTTTACCTTCTTCACACTGGGAACGCCTAAAAGAGTACGGCGCACTTTTTCCGCCTTTTCCCGGAGTTCTTCATAGGTATAACCGTCGCCAGTGAGCGCGTAAACAACGCCGTACACTTCGTCAAAGCGGTCATTAAAGCCGGGCGGCATCACGCCAGCCGGCAGGGTACCCTTAATATCGTCCACCATGTGCCTGGCTTCCACCCAGCGATTGCGGATTTCCGCCTTAGGCACCGTTTCTTTTACATTTACATAGATGACACTGTAGCCAGGCATGGAATAGCTTTTCAAATAATCCAGCCCCGGCAGATCCTGCAGCTTGCGCTCGATTTTATCAGTAACCTGCTCCTCCACCTGCAGGGCTGTCGCCCCCGGCCAAGCTACGGTCACCACCATCTGCTTGATCGTAAAATCCGGGTCTTCCATACGGCCCAGATTCTTATACGAAACAATGCCTGCCAAAAAGAACAAGACAATGAAAAAATATAAAAAGTGCTTATGTTTTAAAGTCCACTCCGTGAGATTGAACTGGTTCATAGAGTGCCACCGCCCAGGCTGATACGCTGACCTTCGCGGAACTTATGCACCCCAGCCGCAATAATGCGTTCTCCCGGCTGCAGCCCTTCCACTACCTGCACAGAATCGCTGCCGTATTGCCCCAGTTTTACCATACGCAACGATAAAGTTCCCTCTGCCTGCACCACCCAAAGGCCCGGCTGGCTGCCATTTTGGTAAATAGCAGTAAGCGGCACCGTTAACACCGGCTGACTGCTTCCCTGGCCGACAGTTACCGACGCCGTCATGCCCAGCTTGACTTCCGGCGGCGTTTGGTTCAAGGCGACGCGCACTTTAAAGGTCCGTGTCACCGGATCGGCCATCGGCGCCACTTCGCGCACAGTCCCTTCGATCACCCGGTTAGCAAGAGCCCAAAACGTAACCTGCACCGTCCCTGCCTGATTAAGTTCTGCCAGGCGGTTTTCAGGCACGCTGATTTCGATTTCCCGTTCCCCGTTTTGAATTACCGTAGCGATCGGCTGCCCGGCGCTGACCACTTGACCAATTTCCGCAGTCAGTTCCGAAACAACACCGGCATGATCCGCCCTCAGCAGCGTGTACTCCATTTGATTGCCGCTCTGCGCCTGCTGCGCCTCTGCCTGCTGTACCGCAGCCAGCGCCGCGTCATAGGCAGTCACATACTGATCATATACCATTTGGCTCACCGCGCCGTTTTGGCACAGCCGCTGATAACGTTCCCTATTTTTCTCCGCCAAGCGCAGCTGCGATTGGGCAGACGCCACTTGTGCGTTCATACTGCTTACCGTCTGCTGCACATCTTTGGGGTCGATCTGCAAGAGCACATCCCCCGCCTGCACCGCGCTGCCTAGCTGCACGTTGCGCTTCACGATTTTACCATTCACCTGAAAAGCCAGCTTGCTTTCGTAACGCCCCCGCACTTCGCCAGCATACGCGTAGCTTTGAGCCTCTTTTTTAGCGCCCACCACCAGCGTTCTCGCCGTAGGCAGCTCTTCCTCCACCACTTGAGGCTGATTCTTGAGATTCCAGACGATTCCTCCTGCTGCCGCTACGCCGATCAACACAGCGGCTACCACGCAATACAACCTTTTTCTCGGTATCTGGGACCAGTATTTTTGCATAGGTCTCTCTCCTTTTATCATAGATATCTATATTTATTTTGAATGCGTTCAATGAATAATCAAATAAAAACCCGCAACCTAAGCGGAAGATACGGATTTCACACTAGAAGTTAAGTACCCGCAAAAGCAATTCTTTATTTGAATGCATTCAATTAAATGGCAAAAAAGACGCAGAAAGTTTTCTTCCTGCGAAAATTCACCTCGCCATTACAGACTCAACGTAAGACGCATCGTCTTCGGCTTCAACCCCAAAAGCGTTTCCAGCAATTGCTCCGCCAAGCGCAGACGCACCACCACTTGCTGGCGGGAAAGTTTAGCCTGCATGGCCTCAATCATCACTTCACCGAATTTCAGAATAAAGTTCAAAACCGCTTCCGTGTCCACCACTTGGAAC
>NZ_JAQUZF010000048.1:0-18553 GCF_028691475.1 Anaeromusa sp. | reverse complement strand
TAAGCATCCCGCCATGGATACCGCTCTGCAACGGGGCGGTATCCAATTAAAAACCAGCGGTATCATTGGCGTGAACCTTCGGTTCCGTTCAGGAGAACAGGTGGTTCTGAAACCGTGAAATAATCAGTAGGCTTTGAGGAGGGGTTGAATTTGCAGCGAAACTATGTGTACGTGGCGGCGCTGGGGCATTTTTTCTGTGATATTGGTATGGGAGCGCTGCCGGCGGTATTGCCTGTTTTCATTGAGACGTATAATATGGACTACCAGTCGGTAGCCGGTCTGATGTTTGCGTCGTGCTTCTTATCTTCGGTTGTACAGCCTCTTTTTGGTTGGCTGGCAGACCGTTCGTCGAAAAGCTGGCTCATGGCGTTAGGAATTTTCTTGTCCGGTGGAGCCATGGGACTGGCTGGAGTATTTGAAAACTATTGGGCTATTTTTGCAGTGGTGACGGTGAGCGGAATCGGCAGCGCAATCTTTCATCCGGAGGCGGCGAGAATGGTGCATAAGCTGGCCGGGGAAAAACGGGGCACAGCCTTGAGTATTTTTTCCGTAGGGGGAAACGGCGGTTTTGCGGCGGGACCTGTTGTGGCTGTGGCTGCGATTGCCGCTTTTGGGCTGCAAGGGATGGCCGTCTTTGGGGTGTTGGCCGTATTCATGGCTGTGGTGCTGCTGGTTATGGTTCCAAAGATGAAAGCGAATGCAGTGGAACCGGCACATACTTCTGCTGCGTCTAGCGAGAAGGGGAACCATCCTGGCAGCGCGGTGAACGATTGGGCTTCTTTTGGACGCTTAACGTTATTGATTGTCTTTAGCTCTATTGTGATTTGCGGTTTGAGAAGCTTTATTCCTCTCTATCTGGTGGGGGTTTCCGGATTCTCCACAGCGGAAGCCGGGTCTGCGCTGACATTGCTCTTTATGTTTGGCGTGGTCACAACTCTGGTTGGGGGCGTGCTGGCGGATAGAATTGGCTATTTGAAAGTGGTGCAGATCAGCTATGTCTTGCTGGTGCCAATGGTGGGGCTTTTATCGCAAGCGACTAATATGCTTGCCTGCTATGCTTTGATGATTCCTATCGGCTTTGCCATGTTTGCGCCATTTAGTTCCATGGTTGTACTGGGGCAGAGTTGTTTGGCCCGCAGTATAGGCTTTGCATCAGGGGTAACCCTGGGGCTTACTTTTAGCGTGGGAGGCATGTTCGTTCCCTTACTCGGTTCTTTTGCCGATCGGCATGGACTTCCTATAATGATGGAGCTTCTTACTGTTGTTGCAGCGTGTGCGGCTCTTTGCGCGTTCTTCTTGCCTCGGCCTGCGTCGGCAAAGGCAAAAACGAAAGCGGTTCCGGTGAAAGCGCTCTAGGGTTCATGGGAGTCTAACAACCAGATTGAAAATAGCTTACAGCTATTTTTTCAAGTATTATTACCGCATTATAAATGAAAAAACCGCTCGTCGATGGTATTCTTAAAATAGAGTATCCTGAAGAGCGGTTTTTTGTTTCTCCCCAACGGTAATAGGAGAGCCATATAGCTTAGGGTTTAAGTCTTTCGTTAAGCGCATCCTTTATTTAAAGAAAGCAGAGGGGGGACTCTATGCTTAAGGAAAATCAGCCTAAAGCAAGTTTGCTGGAAGTATGTTTGGTCTTTTTGCGTTTAGGGACATTGTCTTTTGGCGGTCCGGCCGCGCATATTGCGATGATGGAAGATGAATTTGTACAGAAACGACAATGGTTGGAGCGAGGCAAGTTTCTTGAATTAGTAGGCGCTTCCAATTTAATTCCTGGCCCCACCTCAACGGAATTGGCTATTTATATCGGCTATTTAAAGGCCGGCTGGCCGGGGTTAATTGGCGCGGGCGTTTTTTTCATTCTGCCTGCGATGTTAATCGTTTTGTTTTTAGCGCACATTTATGTATTGTATGGAGAATTACCGCAAGTATCCTTCGCTCTTTATGGCGTAAAGCCTGTGATTGTAGCCATCATCGCCCAAGCCATTTGGAATTTGGGGAAAACGGCAGTTAAAGATGTTCCTAGCGGCTTGATCGGCGGCATGGCGTTGGGGCTCTCTTTTTTTGTTGTTAATCCGTTATTTCTTCTGATGCTGAGCGGCGTGGCGATGATCGCGATAAAAAGAGCGCACAAGATAAAAATGAATGTGTTTTTTGCACCTTTGCTTGCGCTTGTGGATGTGACAAAAAACGAAGCCGCGCAGGCTGCTGCTGGCGCTAAGCTTTCTTTAGCAGCGTTGTTTGTTACGTTTTTTAAAATCGGTGCTGTTTTGTATGGCAGCGGCTATGTTTTGCTGGCCTTTTTATGGAAGGACTTTGTGCAAAATTACCAAGTGCTTACTTCTCAGCAACTGTTGGATGCTGTGGCGATTGGCCAAGTTACTCCTGGACCGGTATTTACAACGGCAACCTTTATTGGCTATGTGATTGCCGGGATTCCGGGCGCGATCGTTGCGACGATTGCCATTTTTTTACCGTCTTTTGTCTTTGTGCCTGTTATAAGCATTTTTTTAAGCAAAATCAAAAATTCAGCCATAGCATCGGACTTTCTTGCTGGTGTCATTGTGGCTTCTCTGGCCCTTATGGCTTCGGTAACCTGGACACTGGCGATGTCTTCAGTGATTGACTGGCTGACGGCGCTGCTTGCGATGCTCTCTTGTATTGCTATTTTTAAGTATCGCGTAAATACTACCTGGCTTATATTTGGTGGCGGCGCAATCGGCATAGTTCAGTTTTTGTTTTGATTTGTGCGCTCATAGAAGAAATATAGAAAAACAGCAGGAATTTTGAGGGCAAAATTGTATAATGAGATTAAGCGTATCCGGGAAAACGAAGAGAAGTGAGACTGTAGAAGCTATTGAAGGGAGAGAAAACAATGCGTTTTATGAAAAACTTTTGTTTCTTAGTAGTAATGGCTTGGGGTCTTTGGGGGTTGGCCGCTTCGGCAGCAGCAATGACTTTTTCTGCTGACCTATATAGTTCGGACGGGCATAATGGAAAAATCTACATGGATGCCGATAAAATAAGAGTGGAAACCAAGGAAATGATTAGCATTACGCGCCTGGATAAGAAGCTGATTTGGCTGCTGATGCCTGAAGAGAAGATGTATATGGAACAAGTGCTGCAGTCCGCCGCTATGAATCAAAAGCATCTTCCGGCGAATGATTCTGGAGCCAGCGACGTCGAACGGGAATTTATTTTTCGCGAAACCATCAATGGGTATGGCGCCGACAAATACAAAATAACCATAAACAAGCAAAGTTCGTACTATGAATGGGTTTCAAGTGATCCCGGCATAACGATGGCGGTAAAAACAGCCGCGATTGACGGCAGTTGGTGGACTGAATATCGCAATATTAGCATTGGTAATTTGAATCCATCCCTGTTCGAAGTTCCTGCAGATTACACTAAAATGAGCATGTCTGGGATGGGCGGGTTTATACCGAGGGAGTAAGCGGGCTCAGAAAGTAGAAGGCCAGGATGTATGGTGTCTAATTTATACATCCTGGCCTTAATTATTCGCAGTATTTAATTATGGCAGTTGGCCTTTCACATCCCCAATTTGCTGTAGCAGAGGGATTTAAAGGGCTGCTTAGAGAGTGCGTTCTAGTTTAAGTCTCCGTCTTTATAGTAACGAGTGCCTTTGAGCGCGATTTCCAAGGCCAGGCCGGAATCGGTCATTTGGTACATCCAGATGCCCTCAGAGACGCTGGCGGCTCCCTCAAAAGACCCGCCGGAAACACTGTCGGTAGCAGCGGCGGTAGCTTGGCCGCCGAAGTCCCAACCCTTGTTGACAAAGCGGTTTAAAGCGTCCTGGGTATCAAAAACAAAGATCACGTTATACTTGGTTACGCCGATACCTAAGCCGACTTGCCCTTCGGCCATTTTCATGAATGTTTCCGCGCCGTTTTGGTTATTGACGGCAATTCCTTTGCCGTGACTGCTGCCTAAAACTAAAATCTTGATGCCGGTATTTTGGAAGACGGCGTAGCCGGCAGCGTTTTCAACCGCTTCGCGGGCGGAAGGGCGGCTGTCGTAGAGTCGATTTAGCGCGGTTGAGGCCATATTGCGCACGTCTTGGCGTTTCTCCTCTTTGGTAGCGGCTTCGGCCGAAGAAAGAGAACCTAAGAACAGGCAAACAAGGGCGATACAACTGAGACGCATAATGATGGATTTGGACAAAATGAAAACCTCCTTGAATTAAAGTGCTAAACAAAAGCAAAAGATCGTTCAGGTATGAACTCACTAGGATCTTTAGTTCTCGGTCTATACGAAATAATCCTGTTTTTAGTTGAAAGTTATTTAAACAATAAAAAATAGCTTTGAACTTTCTTAGAAACCATGTAAAATGGATCTAGTGTGCTATTAACATTGTTGCTGGAGATGCACAAAATGGATGATAAATGGAGCGAATTTATGGGATTTCCTTCGTGTCGGCCGGATATTTGGGAAGAATTGCGCCAAGGCGAGGCAAAGCTGCGGCGGCTGGCTTTTTATGATAATTTGACAGGTCTGCCCAATCGTACGTATTTGCTGCATTTGCTGGAAGAAATGGCAGCTTCTTGTCAGGGGGCGGTCATTTCCATTGACTTGAATAATTTTCAGACGGTGAACGATTCCATGGGAGAAGACTGCGGCGATATGTTGCTGCAGCAGGTTGCCGGACGTCTGCGTGAATCCTTGGATGAAAGCTGCGTGCTGGCGCGTACTTCTAGCGATGAATTTGTAGCGGTTTGCCCGGCAATGACGCCGGAGCGCTTGAATATTTCCGGCTGGGTAGGAAATATGGCGGAAATGTTTCGAGATCCATTTGTTGTTAAAGAACAATCTTGTCATTTGAGTGCAAGCTTTGGCGTAGCCACGTATCCTAAACATGGCACCTCGGCTACGCAGGTTATGCAACATGCTAATGTGGCTCTTTATGAAGCGAAAAAGCGGGGCAAGAAGGGCTGGGTCCTTTTTGAACCTTCGATGAAACAGCGTCTGCAAAGAAAGACGACGCTGGAGCAGAACTTGTATCAGGCGTTGAAGAATGAGGAATTCTTTTTGGAATATCAGCCTGTAGTGGATCCTCATACGCGAGAAGTTATCCAATTAGAAGCGTTGGTGCGATGGCACCGCTTGAAAGAAGGCATTATTTCGCCGGGGGATTTTATTCCGCTGGCGGAGGAAAATGGGCTGATTGAAGCCATCGGTCTGTGGGTGTTGGAAGAGGCTTGCGCCTATGCTGTAGAATTGCGGAAAGCTACGGGACGCAACCTGCGCATGGCAGTTAACGTATCGGCCAAGCAAATTGAACAAGCAGGCTTTGTCTGCCAGGTGTTAGATGTATTGGAACAGACGGGGCTGCCGCCGTCGGCGCTGGAATTGGAAATTACGGAAAGCTTACTGATCGCTTCTTTTGATAAGGCCGTAAAGGTCTTGCATGAGCTGGGCGATGCAGGGGTGCGGTTTTCTTTGGATGATTTCGGTACCGGCTATTCTTCTTTAACGTATTTAACGAAGCTTCCTATTCATACGGTGAAGCTGGATAAAACCTTCATTCAGGACATTCAAAACGATCCGGTGTTTGAAGCCGTTGTGCGCAGTGTGATTGAGATGTCTCATCATCTATCGTTGCGGGTTGTGGCGGAAGGCGTTGAATCAAGAGAACAGTTCCGTCATTTGTGCAAACTGAATTGCGATTATCTGCAGGGCTATTGGTTCAGTCCGCCTTTGCCGCAAGGCAAAATACGCAGATTCTTGGATTTGTGGACGGCTCAGCGGCTCTGTCATTTGTGGTTTGTAGAGGAGTCGCCTGGATCTTCATGATTTTCAATAAAAAAGCTGTACGCCTGAGGCGGCAGCTTTTTTTATTAAATTCTGCCGAATATTCAAGAATGTTTGTTGTCAATATCAAAAACACAAGGTAAACTAAGTATACAAGAAAAACGGAAACGTCCGTTATTGGGTCGTTTCGTGAAGAGTGGAGGCAAAAAGATGGAACAATGGCAAAAAAGCTTGGCAGCAGGGGAAGCGCAACTGGTGGAAGATCGGCGGGATGTGCACCGGTATGCTGAAACCGGCTGGACGGAATACCGGACAGCGGCCAAAGTGGCGGAACGGTTGGAACAGCTAGGGTATGCGCTGACCGTAGGGAAAGACGCTTTGCGCGACGAGGATCGCATGGGGGTTCCCAAGGCGGAGGTCTTGGCAGAGCAGGAGGCGCGGGCTTTGCAACAGGGAACGCCGGAAAAATGGTTGGACCGGATGCGCGGCGGTTTTACGGCGCTATGGGCGGATCTGGATTGCGGCGAGGGGCCGTTGGTAGCGCTGCGTTTTGACTTGGACGCCAATGATTGTGTGGAAAGTGCAGAGGCGGCGCATCGGCCGCGTGCAGGCGGCTTTGCTTCGGTGCAGGCGGGTGCCATGCATGCTTGCGGCCATGACGGCCATGTAGCGGTTGGCTTGGCGGTAGCAGCGGCTCTGGCTGCGCAGCGCAGCCAGTTGCGCGGTAAAATCAGGCTGATTTTCCAGCCGGCCGAAGAAGGCGTGCGCGGCGCGAAGGCGATGGTCAGCGCCGGTGCGGTAGAAAATGTGGATTACCTTTTAGGCGCACATATTGGCTTTAAAGCGACTCGAACGGGCCAAGTTATTTGCGGTACCGATAATTTTTTTGCGACTACAAAGATGGATGTTACGTACACGGGTGTGTCTTCGCATGCCGGCGCGTTTCCGGAGCAGGGGAAAAACGCCTTGTTGGCGGCTTGCTCAGCGGCATTGAATCTTCATGCCATTTCGCGTCATGGCGGCGGTGCTACGCGTATTACCGTAGGCACGCTTCAGGCGGGGCAGGGGCGTAATGTGATTCCGCCAAACGCTTTTTTTCAGTTGGAAACGAGAGGCGCTACAAGCGAGCTGGATGAGTACATGCAGGGCGAAGCGCGGCGTATTATTGAAGCGGCGGCTGCCATGTGGGATGTCTCGTATCAGATTGACGTGGTGGGAGGCACTAAAGGCGGTGAGAGCGACACGGCGGTCATTGCCCAAGTGGAAGCTGCAGCCAACGTTATTCCTTTCTTCACGGAAATTGAAACACGCGTTGATTTTGGAGCATCCGAGGATTTTGCCTATCTTTTAAGCGCTGTACAAGAGCAGGGAGGCAAAGGGTGCTATACAATGTTTGGCGCGAAGTTGGCGGCGGGACATCATAATGGGCATTTTGATTTTGACGAGGCGGTACTGGCTCCGGCGGCGGAACTGCTGGTTCGCAGTACGTTGCGACTCTTAGCGTCTGAATAAATTTGCTCTTCAAAAATAAAAAAAGCACTAGGTAAACGAAGCTCTTTGTGATATTATATATTTGGATGTTATTTCAACTTTCTGTATGGTGAGGAGGAAGACAAATGGCTTACAAAATTAGCGATGCTTGCATTCAGTGTGGTGCTTGCGAGTCCACTTGCCCGGTTGGAGCTATCTCCCAAGGCGACACTCAGTTTGTAATCGATGCAGGTTCCTGTATTGATTGCGGCGCTTGTGCTGCTAGCTGTCCGGTTAGCGCCATCAGCCCCGAATAAGGTTTACTTACAAAAAAGCCTGCCCTTTAAGGGCGGGCTTTTTTTATAAGTTTGATTGACTTTTTGATAAATAAAAGTCAAAAAGTCTAAAAAGTACTTGTGCTGTGAAAATCCCTTTGCTACAATAAGATTAAAAGATGCCCAGAGGAGGGATTTTCTATGAATCAAGAACAATATCAACCGCAAGCGTTGGAAGTCATACAAACGGCGCAGCAGATTGCCGCTGTGCAGTATCATCAGGAATTGACCGGCAAGCATTTGCTGGTAGCGCTTTTGCGGGAAAGCGAGACGCGGTGGCAGCGTTTTTGGGAGGCCTTAGGCTTGGAGCGCAGCCGTCTTTTGCAAGAAGCGGAAGCGTTGTTGAATTCCCAGCCCCAGGTACGGGGCCAGGAGGGGCAGCTGCGTCCCAGTACGGCCTTTGTTCGCATTATGGCGGTGGCGGAACGGTTGGCCAAAGAAGAGACACAATTGGTAGCGCCGCTGCATTTGCTGCTGGCTTTGGCGGACGATGGCGAGCAAGAGGTGGTGGCCTTATTTCGCAAGCATGGCCTGAGTCGGTCAAAACTGCGTCAGAGTTGGCCCCAAGAAACAGCCGCTGATGAGGCGCAGGAAATGTTGGCTCGCTATGGACGGGATTTAACGGCGGCCGCTAAAGAAGGAAAGTTGGACCCTGTAATCGGCCGGGATGAAGAAATTCGCCGTACCATTGAGATTCTCAGCAGGCGCAGTAAGAACAACCCAGTTCTTATTGGCGAACCAGGCGTCGGGAAAACGGCCATTGTGGAGGGCTTGGCCCGACGTATCGTAGCCGGTGATGTGCCGGAGTCCCTCAAGGAGAAGATGCTGTACTCTCTGGACTTGGGAGCGCTTCTCGCAGGCGCTAAATTCCGGGGTGAGTTTGAAGAGCGCCTGAAAAATGTCTTAAAAACAGTAGCGCAGTCCGAGGGCGCCATGCTGCTTTTTATTGACGAGCTGCATACTGTAGTTGGCGCTGGAGCTGCTGAAGGAGCCATGGATGCAGGTAATTTGCTGAAGCCTCTTTTGGCGCGCGGTGAGCTGCGCTGTATCGGCGCTACTACCTTGGGCGAATACCGTAAGCACATCGAAAAGGATGCCGCCTTAGAACGGCGTTTTCAGCCGGTGCTGGTGGCGCCGCCGTCGGTGGAAGATACCGTTTCCATTCTGCGGGGACTGAAGGATCGTTACGAGGTGCATCATGGCGTGCGGATCACGGATGCGGCTTTAGTGGCGGCAGCGACCTTATCGGACCGCTATATCAGCGACCGTTTTTTACCGGACAAGGCCATCGACTTGATGGATGAAGCGGCTGCTAAGCTGCGGACGGAAATCGATTCCATGCCTAGCGAGCTGGACGAAATTATGCGGCGGCTGATGCAACTGGAAATCGAAGAGAAGGCGTTAGCCAAAGAAGAGACTCCGTCGGTTGCAGAGAAGCTGCAGCAATTGCGGACGGAAGTGGCGCGGCTGCGTGAACAGGAGGCTGCGCTGCGGCAGCGCTGGGATGCCGAGAAAAAAGAAATTTTTGCCCAGCGTAATCTGAAGAAAGAAATGGAAACCTTGCGGGCGCAGATGGAGGAAGCTGAGCGCGCCTATGATTTGAACCGCTTGGCGGAGCTTAAGTATGGCCGGCTGCCGGAGCTGGAAAAGCAGATGGCGGCTAAAGAGCGCGGTGAAGCGACTGAAGGGCGGCTTTTAAAAGAAGAAGTCGGCGAAGAGGACATTGCAAAGGTGGTCAGCCGCTGGACGGGAATTCCGGTGAATCGCATGCTGGCGGGAGAACGGGAAAAGCTGGCCCATTTGGAAGATATTTTGCATCAGCGCGTTGTGGGGCAGAACGAGGCCGTTGATGCCGTAAGCGAAGCTA
Source organism: Anaeromusa sp. (assembly GCF_028691475.1). Classification (NCBI taxonomy): domain Bacteria; kingdom Bacillati; phylum Bacillota; class Negativicutes; order Selenomonadales; family Sporomusaceae; genus Anaeromusa; species Anaeromusa sp. The sequence continues at coordinate 9,112 of NZ_JAQUZF010000048.1, read as the reverse complement.
TTTTGCGCGCTCGGGCGGGGATTAAGGATCCGAACCGCCCTGTAGGGTCTTTCCTCTTTTTGGGGCCGACTGGGGTGGGCAAGACCGAGCTGGCGAGAACGCTGGCGGAAGTGCTTTTTGATGATGAACGCAGCATGATTCGTCTCGATATGTCTGAGTACATGGAGAAACATTCTGTGGCCCGGCTCATTGGAGCGCCTCCTGGTTATGTGGGCCATGAAGAAGGCGGTCAGCTGACCGAAGCGGTCCGTCGCAAGCCGTATAGCGTGCTCTTGTTGGACGAAGTGGAAAAAGCGCATCCTGACGTGTTCAATGTACTGTTGCAGATTTTGGACGATGGGCGTCTTACGGACAGCAAAGGCCGGACCGTAGACTTTAAAAACACGATTATTATTATGACCTCCAATCTTGGCTCGGCTGATATTTTACAGCACGGTGAAAAGGCGCGCGATGAAGTATTGCAACTGTTAAAAAGCTATTTTAGACCGGAGTTCCTCAATCGCATTGATGATGTAGTGGTCTTCCATGCGTTGGAGGCGGAGCAGGTACGACAAATTGCCGCTATCCTGTTAGCACGGCTGGCTGCGCGGCTGGAAAGCCAGCTGCAGCTTCGCTTAGAATGGGATGAAGACGTTCTGGCCTGGTTGGCGGAAGAAGGCTTTGATCCTCAATTTGGCGCTAGACCGCTAAAACGGCAAATCAGCCGCAGTGTGGAAACGGCTTTGAGCCGGCGCATTGTAGCGGGAGACATTGCCGAGGGCGATCATTTGCGCATGAGTCGGGCTGGAAATCAAATTATGTTTACTAAAGTGGATTGAGTACACGTGCTAATTAAGTGAAAACAGCAGTCTCGGCGGTTAAAGCTGAGACTGCTGTTTTCTTTTGTCTTTTTTAGAAAACTAAGCGTTGTCGGTTGGTGTAATGTTGTAAAAATGAATTGACAAAATAGAACGGTTGGAATAAAATTGCAATAATTATTGTATACAAAAAGCAAAGAAAAGGAAGTGGAGCAATGACAAAAACACGCTGGTGGTTTGCATGGCTGATGTTTCTTGTTAGCTTTGTGTCCTATATGGACCGAGTTAACTTTTCTGTGGCCACACCGGAAATTATGAAGGAGTTTGGGTATGGAAAAATGGAGATCGGCTGGCTCCAGACCGCTTTTTTTGCTGGCTATGCGCTGATGCAGATTCCAGGGGGCATGCTGGCGGAATACTTTGGACATCGCCGCGTTGTGTCCGGTTCGGTGCTGTGGTGGTCCGTGTTTACTGCTTTGACGGCGGTTCCGTCTTCTTTCGCTGGTTTGGCGACGGTTCGCTGTCTCTTCGGCATGGGCGAAGGGCCGGTGTATCCGGCGTTTAATAATTTCATTGGCCGGTGGTTTCCTTCGGGGGAAAAAGCCAGAGCTTCTTCATTTCTCTTGAGCGGCTCTTTTATTGGCCCTGTGTTTGGACCGGCTATTACGGTGGCCTTAATGCTGGCGTTGGGCTGGCGGTCGGTATTCTTTATCTTTGGCGTTGTAGGCGTTCTTGTGGCTTTCCTTTGGTATCGTTATGTGAAAGAAAAGCCAGGGCAGAGTCCTTTGGTTAATGCGGCAGAGAAGGAATATATTGAAGCGGGTGCTGTGGCTGGCGGCAAGAAAATGGCTCCTTGGAGCGCTTTTATGCGTTCCCGTCAGTTTTGGGCCATTGGGATTCAATATTTTATTACGGACTACATTATGTTTGTTTTCTTGGCATGGCTGCCTTTGTATTTGATGGAGGCGCAGAAATTTTCCCTGCAAAAAATGGGCTGGGCAGCTGCGTTGCCTTGGGCCATGCTTTGCGGCTTGACGTTCCTGGCGGGCTACATCAGTGACCGCATGGTTGCTGCTGGGGTTTCCAAAAACAAGGCCAGGACTGTTTTTGGCATTGCAGGGCTGCTGGTGTGCTGTGTAACCTTGTATTTTGCAGCTACTGCCGGCGAGCCGTGGCAGAACGTACTTTGGTTGACCGTTTCTTTGGGGTCGTTGGGCTTTACCTTTAATGCCTCTTGGGCGGCTTGCCATGATATTGGCGGCGCCTATGCCGGTTCGGTTGCCGGCTGGATGAACTTCTGGGGTAATGTTGGCGGCGTCTTGGCGCCGATTGTGACGGCTTGGATTGCGACAACCTATGGCTGGCAAGCGGCCATTACTTTCACGTCCTTAACGGCGCTGGTTGGTGTTGCTGCTTGGATTATGGTTAAGCCGGATCAAAGCATTCAAAATATTGCAGAAAAGCAGGCTGGGTAAATTTTTGCAGGAAATGTCCAGAACAGCGGCGAATACGAAAGACAATAAAACCAGAACCGCTGCATTCACACGATAGGAATAAAGATTGGCGGGAGGAGCCGGAGCGATATGCTTCCGGCTTTTCCGGCGCTTATCCGGCGGGGGAACCTGCTTGGTGCGGCTGGGAAACTAAAGGAGGCTCTTAGTATTATGGAAAAAACATTTACCTTTGGACTGGGCGATCAACAGGTGCAGGTCCAGGTGCCGGCGCAGCAGGTCTTGCATGTCATTGAAGGCAAGGCCGCTCCGGCGATTACGGATGTCAATGCGGCAGTACAGGAAGTATTGCGCAATCCGATTGATTCGCCGCCGCTTAAAGAAGTGGTCAAAGCGGGTGAAAAAGTAGCTGTTATTGTCAGCGACGTCACGCGTGCTTGGACGAAATTTGACCAATTTTTACCGACTTTGTTGAACGAACTGAACGAGGCTGGCGTGCCGGACGCGGATATTGACATTGTGGTTGCTCTGGGCAGCCATCGCCCGCATACGCCGGAAGAAGACCGCAGTGTTTGCGGCGAGGAAGTTTGCCGGCGTGTTCGTATTCATCAGCATGAAGCGAGCGACTCAGAAAAGCTTACTTATATGGGGACTACGAGCCGCGGCGTTAAAGCGTATATGAACAAGCTGGTTGCAGCTGCGGACAAAGTGATTTTGACCGGCGGCATCGTATACCATCTAATGGCCGGCTTTGGCGGCGGACGCAAATCGGTTATGCCTGGCGTCAGCAGTTGGGAAGCCATCCAAAGCAATCACTGCATCGCCTTGAACGAAGTAGTGGGCAAGGGGATCAGCCCGGACTGCGTGTCCGGCAAGCTGGAAGGAAACCCTATGCACCTGGATATGGAAGAACATGCAGAATTGTTGAAACCCGCCTTTTTGCTTAACGCTGTGTTTACGCCGGAAGGGAAATTTGCCCGCTTTGTAGCTGGAAACTGGCGCAGTGCTTGGCGTGAAGGAACCAAAACGGTGGAAGAAATCTTTGGGATTCCGATTGAGGCTAAAGCGGACTTGGTATTGGCTTCCGCCGGCGGTTATCCTAAAGATATCAACCTTTACCAAGGTTCTAAAACCATCGATAATGCATTCATGGCGGTAAAACCAGGGGGCGTTATCATTTGCTTCTTAGAATGCCGCGATATTACGGAACCGCCGGAATTCAGCGGCTGGTTCAAACACAAAGATATTCATGAATTTGAACTGGCATTGCGGGAACGTTTTACCATTCCTGGTTATGTAGCGTTTAAACTGGCTAATATTGCCAAACAGGTTTCCTTGATTATCGTGACGCATCCTAACAATGTAGATTTCATGAATAATGCCGGCGGCATTATTCCGGCGACAAGCGCGGCAGAAGCTATGGCCATTGCGAAGGAAAAAATTGGTCGTGACGACTTTACGGTTACGGTGATGGAACATGGGGCCAATACGGTGCCGGTTCTGAAAAAATAAGCAGACCTTCAAGAGGTGGGGGAACCTTGTATAGCAAGGTTCCCCCACTTTTTCCCTATAACAGAATTTATAAGTTTTTACGGCTGAAAAACCTAGGGATATCAAGGGCTAGGAGCTTCTGCATAAACGGCGGCATAACTGTAACCGTATCTGCCTTAGCTAGCTTTTTCGTCCTGTGGACCGTCTTGCGCCAATAAAAGTCTCAAATACAATCACGGCCACAGTAGCCTCAGTCGTTCCCTCGCTTTACTCACTCTACTCCTCGTTCATTTTTGACCGTAGCTTTTAGCGTGCAATAGGGCAGGAAAGTCTAAGTGAAATCGCGAATGATACTGCAAAGGAGGGGTGCGTATGAAACGGGATGAAATGGAGTTATCCAACGCCAGGCTGCTGGCGTTATTGCAAGAAACAGAGGCGGCTGATTTGGCTGTCTTGCGGGAATATAATCTGCCCGAAGCTCCGGAAGCACTGCCGGAAGAGTTGGTGGCGGCCATTTTGCAGCATGGCAGTCATGATGTGAAACGGCATTTTTCAGGCATGCCTTCGTATTTGCAATTAGTTCGGGACGTAGCCAAGACGCTGCAAATTTCCTGGACGGAAGAAGAAACAGAAGCTGAACTGGAACAGCGCATTTATCTGCAGGTCTTTCATCAGGCGGTAGAACAATTGTCCTTGGATGAAAAGGAGCCTTTGCGGCAGCTGCTGGCGAAGGAAGGCGCTAACGCAGAGGATGTGGAACGGCTGTTTTTAGAAGGGACTTTGCGGCATTTCTTGCCGGCAGTAGGGTATTTGGTGAGCTGGAATGTGGCTCGCCTTGTAGCGACTGCTTTTGCTCGCGAGGCTGGCGCCGGTCTGCTGGGAGAGGGCGTGGCGGCAGCTTGGCTTGGTCCTTTGGGGTTGGCGCTGGGCGCTTTGGTAGTTGGCTGGGATTTGGCGGGACCGGCTTACCGCAAAACCATACCGACGGTAGTGCAAATTGCTTATTTGCGTGAAAAAGCGCGCCGTGGGAAAGAAGCAGGAAAAGGGGAGCGTGTAAAACAGCATGAAAAAGAGTCAGATTGACTATACTTTATATTTAGTAACGGATCGCAGTTTTTTGCAGGGGAGAACTTTAGCGGCTTGTGTGGAGGAAGCTTGCCGGAATGGCGCGACCTTGGTGCAATTGAGGGAAAAAGATGCCTCAAGCCGATTTTTCTACGAAGAAGCCTTGGCGGTGCGGGAAGTGACTCGAAAGCTGGAGGTTCCTTTAATTATCAATGACCGTTTGGATATTGCCCTGGCTGTTGGCGCAGATGGCCTGCATGTGGGGCAGGAAGATTTGCCCTTGTCCATTGCCCGGCGCCAGTTGGGGCAAGAGGCCCTTATTGGCGTGTCTGTGCACTCGGTGGCGGAAGCGGTCGTTGCGCAAGAAGGCGGGGCTGACTATGTAGGCATTGGGAGTTTGTTTCCTACGTCCACTAAAAAAGACGTACAGCAATTGTCGTGGGCGGACGTGCAGGCCATAAGAGAGGTATTGCGTATTCCCGCCGTTGGCATTGGCGGCATTGCTGCAGGCAACTTGCAGGAAGTTCGTCAAAGCGGCTTAGCTGGAGCGGCTGTGGTATCCGCTATTTTGGGAGCAGAGGATATTGGCGGCGCGGCTCGCAAGCTGCGGCAGATTTGGGAACAGGGTCATACGAAAAAATAAAGAGAAATGATTGCCAGAAAGTCAGGAGGTGGCGGCTTGCAGCGGTGCAGCGGTTCGACGATCCGCGCACCACGAAGAACCGGGCATTTCTTTGGCTTTCTTTTTTAGACTAGCCGCAAGTTCGGAAATTTCCAGATAGTTGCCGAAGGTTTCCTGTTGATTATGAACTACCGCGATGGATAAACTCATGAGGGGGAATACTTCTTCTTCTCCTTTGCGGTTGAGGACGCGTATATGTTGTTGCTGCAGGTCTTCCGGCAGGTAGAGTGAATTGACCTCCTGGTCGAATTGACAGCAGATGGTCTGGCAGAGAGAAAGCGCATTTTCCTGAGTCGTAATGATGACGAAATCGTCGCCGCCGATGTGGCCGAGGAAATCGCGGCTTGAAGAGGCGCAATGCTCGGCCAAACAGGAGCTGAGGAGGCGGGCGGTGTGCAAAAGAGCCTGGTCGCCTCGTTCAAAGCCGTATTTGTCATTGAAGGCTTTGAAATTATCCAAATCAATGTAGAGAACGGCAAAGGCGTTCTTTTCTGCAATGAGGTTTTTTAGGCGTTCTTCAATGATTAAATTTCCTGGCAGCCCTGTGAGCGGATTGGCGTTGAAAGCGCGGCGAATTTGTAAGTTGGTGACATTTTTTAGCAAATGAATGATGGATACCACGCCGTGCAGCGCGCCGTCTTTGACGACAATAATCAGGTCGTAAAGATGGTCGGCATGGCGGCTCATGGCGATTTGGGAAACGGCTTCTAATGGCAGATCGGCACTGACTACAAGCGGTTGGCGATCCATAATGCGTTCCACCGGGCGCTGGTAGTAAAGAGAAATACCGAACTGGGTGCCGAGCTGCGAATATAGGCGGTTTTTCATCAATAGACCTTGGGGTGTTTCGTTTTCGGTGATCACAATGCCTGGGATGGTTTCGTCGTGGAGGTAGTCTTCCAGGTCGCAAACAAGCGTGGCGGCGCTGACGCTCGGGCAATATTGGGTAATATCGCCAATGGTAAGGCCGAAGGTTTTCGAAAGGGTTTGTTCCTGATGCCGCTGAGCTTGGAGAACCTGGATCGCTTGGGGGCATTCTGGCGCTAACGGGGGCGGCGGAGTTGCTGGACGAGCCAGAAAAAATCCTTGGCCGTAGTCTACGCCTAGGCGAATGATCTCTGCCAGCTCCGCAGACGTTTCAATGCCTTCGGCAATTAACTTTGCATGGATGGCATGGCCGCAATCGACAAGCGCTGATAACAGGGCTTTTTTTAAATTGCTTTCTTGTATATTTTGAATGAGCGAACGATCAATTTTTATATATTCAGGCTGCAATTCTGCAATGGCCTGCAGGCTGGAATAGCCGGCGCCGGCATCATCAATGGCAATAGTGAACTGATGATGCCGGCAGCGGGAGATGGAAGCGCGAAAAAGGTCAAAGTCTTGAATGGCGGTGCGTTCTGTTAATTCAAAGACAATATGCGCCGGTCCTAGCTGTTGCTGGCGCAAACGATTTAGAAATGCGGAAAAATTTCTAGCGTGTTTTCCCAGTGTAACGGGATTGACATTGAGAAAGAGCAGACCGTCCAGCTGATGCACGGCGGCATTTTCCAAGGCCTGGTCGAGGCATAAATCCTCCAGCTGTGTTAGCAGAGATTCTGTGTCAGCCGCTTGAAATAGTGACACAGGCGAATGCAAGGGGCTGTCAAGAGGACCGCGGCTGAGCGCTTCATAGCCGATAATACTGCCGGTACGTAAATCGACAATGGGTTGAAAATGGGTAGTAATGGCGCGGCTTTGTAGTATTGATTCCAGATTTGAAGGCTGGGAAGACACTGGGCGGGAGACTGGCGTGCTTGTTAGCGGCTGCAACTGACGTGAGAAGGGAAAGGCCGAAAGCAGGGTAGAGGGAACGCCCTGCCAGCGCGAGCGCTTGACGGAACGGCCTAAGTGGAGGAGTAGTTTGCGGACTTTGCGGTTCATAGTTTGCTCAGCTCCTTGTTTCATCCAACACGTTGAAAACGCAGGTTTGTTTGGAGTAAGTGGCGCGTTTTTGGCCAATAAGCTACAATAAAAGAAATGTGCTATTTTTATTATAAACAAAGGAATGTGGCGTCATTGTTAAATATGGGTTATTTTTTAGGACTAATAGACTGGTTTAGGCGCTGTTATCCTGAAAATGATATTTTTTGCGAGAAAAGAGCGAATTAGGAGGGGCTATGCAAAAAGAATGGCCGTTACTTCTTTTGGGCTGGTACGATGAGAATAAACGCCAGCTTCCGTGGCGTGAGCAGACGGATGCATATCGAACCTGGGTTTCGGAAGTGATGCTGCAGCAAACGAGAGTAGAAGCGGTGAAAGACTATTATCGGCGCTTTTTAGAGCGCTTTCCGGCTATTGAAAATTTAGCGGCGGCTACGGAAGAAGAAGTGCTGCAGCAGTGGCAAGGGCTTGGTTACTATTCGCGGGCGAGAAATTTATGGCAAGGCGCCAAGGAAACGGTGGCTCAATATGGCGGGGAAGTCCCTAAAGATGAAAAGTCTTTGCGCGCGTTGCCGGGGGTTGGTGAATATACGGCTGGAGCTATTTTGAGTATTGCCTATCAGCAGGCTGTGCCGGCTGTAGATGGCAATGTGCTGCGCGTTTTCAGCCGCCTATACGGGCTGCAGGAAGAGGTGCAGACAACGGCGGCTAAAAAGATGGTAGCCAAACTGGTTTCTGACGTGCTGCCGGCGAAGCGCCCTGGCGACTTCAACCAAGCGTTGATGGATTTTGGCGCAGCTATTTGTATTCCGGAAACGCCCCGCTGTGAAGCCTGCCCGGTGACGTCGCATTGTTTGGCTCGCTTGCAGGGGCAAGAACGAATTTTACCAGTGCGTAAGCCCAAAAAGCCTCCTACGTGCATACATGTGGCAGTGGGTCTGGCTAAAGGGGCGGATGGCTATCTCTTGGAAAAACGGCCGGCTCGCGGGCTTTTGGCTGGCATGTGGCAGTTTATTTCTGCAGAGGCGGCGTCAGAGAACGAAGCGGCCAAGCTGCTGTCTGAGCGAGGGTTGCAACTGTTGCAGCCGGCTTTTCCGCTATGGAGGGTATCGCATGTTTTTAGCCATCGTCGCTGGGAGCTGGCCATCTATGAATGTGCGCCGGTCAAAGAACTGCCAAAATCTGGCGGGCTGGCAGTAAGAGAAGAAGCCTTAGCGACTGTATTGTGGGCGGGGCCGCATCAGAAAATCTTTGAATGGTTGGAAAAAAATAAAAAAGATGAAAAGTAAATTTTGAGCTCGGATGCACAAAAACATATATAATGTAGGAAACAGAAAATAGAATCAGAAAAAACTGACGATGTGTATGAAAGAATATGCAGATAATTGCATATTCTTTCTATTGGTAACTATAGAGATAGAAAGTAGGCAAAGCGAGGTGGAAACAGGGAAAATCAACCGTATTGCTTTCTTTGCCGCGGAGAGTAACTTTGTAAAAAGAAAGAAATCTTTTTGAGAGTAGCTTTAGTAAGATGAGTATTTTGAAAGCTTTGCGAAAAACAAGTAGCAAATGTTAATTTTGGTTGATTGTAAAATGAAGTTGAACACTTAAGAAAAAAGTCCATGGTGACTTTTCCTCGTATGGTAGAATGGAGTTCTCACACAACCATCAACAACGAGGAGGCAATCACTATGGACTGCCAT
>NZ_JAQUZF010000171.1:0-3947 GCF_028691475.1 Anaeromusa sp. | reverse complement strand
GCCTCGTCCTGCCGCCTGATTCGCCTTTTCAATGGCCTTGTACGACAAGTCAAGAGCCTGGCCTAAGTTGCGCTGCGCCTGAACTGGGCTATGGAAGCCCATGCTGTTGGCAGCAGCTACATAATCCCAATACCACTGCGCTTGCCGCACCAATTCTCTCGCAGCAGCCAAATCAGCTTCGTTCGCTCCCGGCTGCGCCGCGGCTTTAGCGATCGTCTCATGGGCCCGCGCAATATTTTGGCCGGCGCTATGCTGCATGGCAAACACCGAATCTTGAATAGTTTTAACCTGGTTCAGCGCCCATGCTTCATCCTGCTTATGGCAGGTAAGGCAAGAAGACTGAATGGCCTGCAGCGGGCTTGTCATATGATGGGACGTATATTTTTGCCCGTCGCTGCGCATATACGGCATATGGCAGTCCGCGCAAGAGACGCCGGACTGGCCGTGTACGCCTGTCGACCATTCTTCATAATCCGGATGCTGCGCTTTCAGCATTGGCGCCTTTGAAGTCCCATGAACCCAGTCTTTTTCAAAGCCGTTCGGTTTCGTGCTGTAAAGCGAATACATGGCCTCCGCCGTCAGGCCGTTGTCCCACGGAAAGACCACCCGATTGGTTCCGGGCTCAAAATAGTATTCTGAATGGCATTGCGCACAAGCATAGGTGCGCATATCCTGTCTGCTGGCTTTGGTAACATCAATTCCTTTACGCTGCATCGCTTCAACAAAGGCAGGCTGCGTCACTTTAAGAGCCATGGTTTCATTGTCATGGCAGTTGGCACAGCTTACAGGATGCTTGGATTCGTCAATCAGCTGCAGCAAAGGTGTCTTCGTAAAGCCCCAGCCTTGCTCTGCATATAGTTTTTCTACATACGGCGTTTTACAAGCGATACAGGAACCAACGGTCGCCGGCGTTACCCGCGCTGATTCTTTTTGATCCTGCAACGCATAGGGATGTCCCCGATCTTCCCGATAGTCTTTGCTGAAGGGCATCCCCGCGAAATTCGCCTTAAGTTCCGGCTGCATGTCCCATTTTTGCACATTTAGACTGCCGCCGTATCCCGTAGGAGACGCTTTCATTTCCTTGTTTTTTTCATAGCTGGCATACTGCAAAGGATAGGCTTTGCCCCAAACGGCAGGATCGTATTCGCCTTTAGGAATTTTCGCCGCAGCCACCGTAGCGGAAGCCGGCGGCATAACCCAAACCCGCATCACCACGACCAAGCCAAAGACAAGCATCAGGAGTCCCAGAAAACCAATGAGTATCTTCTGCCCCCTATTCAAGACCTACGCCTCCTTTCTTCTCTGCCAAACGGCGTTCATTGTGCACTAGATCCCGGTGACAAGAAGTGCAGTCGCCCCCTGCGGACAAGTGCGTGTTGGCTGTTGAACCGCTGTGGCAACGCAGGCAATTATCATTAACAACTTGTTTGGCGCTGCCGCTGACCAGGATAGGTTCCGGATAATCCCGCAGCGTTTCGTGATAGGTATGCCGCATGCCATTACTTGCTTTCGCCGTCATTTTTACAACTATGTTTTGCTGTGGCAAATGGCAATCCCCGCAGGTAATTCCCCGGTGCGTCGATTCATTAAAGGTCGCATACACCTCCTGCATGGAATGACAGCTGCCGCAAAACTGCGGCTTATCGGCATAAGCCATAGAACCGGCCATCACAGCCAGCACAACCACCGCCAAAACGGCTCCCAACACCATATACACCAGAGCAACTTTCTTTTTCAGCGGGCTCTCGTCCATCTCAAAACCTCCTTTCACACTACGAAAAAGCCTGCTTCCAACCCTTAATTTAAAGCGTAACTATGAAGACCGGACAACAACAGATTGACGCCGATAAAGGTAAAAACCACCGCCAAAAAACCACCCAAGGCCCAGTTCACGGCCTTTCGCCCCCGCCAGCCCCGGCTGAGGCGTCCATGCAAATATACAGCGTAAATGATCCAAGTCACCAAAGACCAGGTCTCTTTAGGATCCCAGCGCCAATAGGTTCCCCAGGCGTATTCCGCCCAAACAGCGCCGGTAATGATGAGCAGCGTCAAAAATGGCATCGCGGCAACAATGGCCTGATGTGTCATGTTCTCCAACCGCTCCAAAGAAGGCAGCGTCGTAACGCCTTGGAGCCCTTGACGCCAGTAAAACATCAGCCCCAGCGCAAAAGATACAGCTAAAAAGCCGTAGGCCACTACCGCCGTCAACACATGCGCCATGAGCCAATTGCTTTTCAGCGCCGGCATCAACGGGCGTGCTTCTTGATAATACAGCGCAAAAAAACCGCTGAACAAAAAGGCCACCGGCATAATGAACGCTCCAAAAGACTGTTCTTTCTGCCGCCACTCAATGAATAAGTGAAGCAACCCCAAGCACAAAACAAAGAGCATGCCAAACTCATACATATTGGCAAACGGCGCTCTTCCTGCCCCAGCGGTTCTAGCTACAGCGGCCGCTGCATTCAAACTTACCGCCAGCACCGCTAGAATCGTAGCCGCCTTTCCCCAAACAGGCGCTTTCCAAACTAAACGCAGCAAATAACACGACGCCGCCAAAAAATAAAGAAAAAATGCTCCTGCAAACAATACGCCTTCATAGGCTGCCATCGGACCACCTCCTGCTTTGCTTACCAGGAAGCTAGGCTTTCTACACCGCTTCCTTCGCTGTTTCTTTCCCTTCACGAATGCGCCGACAAAAGACTTCCTCTTCAGCTTTCCCTAAGCCGCCTACCGCTAAATTTCCTTTAGCATCTACCTGGCAGGAAAAATACTTTGTTTTTCCGTACAGGCCCGCAAAAAAGCCAAATACCAACAAAATGAAGCCCGTAAAAACAATTGGAATTCCCGGATCCAGCTTAATCTGAAAGCCTGAAAACGGAGCCGCCCCGGTAAAGACCACACTGCCGCCTCCCGGCAGTTTTACTTCCTGCCCCGTTGCCGCAGCGCCCCAATCGCTCTGTCGTCCATTTTCATAGACTACATACAGTAAATGAGGGTTTCTCGCTTCTGTCGAACGGCTGACCATCGGCCGCAGCGGATCAAAATCCGGTATATACCGCATAACCTGCACCGCAACCTGCCTAGTTGGCTCCACCACCCAGACTTGGCGCTCCGCCAGACGCTGCTTCATGCCCGTTCCCAGTTGGGCGTCAATCATCTGGCCGTAAAAGGATTGATACAAACGCAAGCCGTCCAAATCGAGCGGCTGGTTTACCTTCACAAGCTGCCTGGCTAATTCCCGCCCGTCCTTGCGAACAATTACATCACTAATCCAATCCGATACTTGTCCATTTTCATAATACTCCGTACGAAAATCCGCCAATTCTATTTCCAGCCCCGTCGCTGCACCCCAGGTCTCATCAAGCAGTCGGCGTTCTCCTACCGGTACGGAGAGTTCCCCTTGCATGCCTGCCAAGCTGCCATAAAGTCCCCCTGCGGTAATCAACAGTACCGATAGATGCGCTAAGAACGTTCCCCAAGCCGCCCAGCGGCGGCGATACGCCAGCCAAACAAGCCGCCCCTCTATTTCTTGCTTTTTCCACGCAAAGCCATCTGCTTGCAATACGCGTTCCACGTTATAAACCGCTTGCTCTCGCGAAGGCAGCACTACCTGCGGCGAAGTCTCCTTCAGGGAAGGCCACGGTTCTTGCAAACTTGTTCGCCGCCACAACGCAGGAAACTGCCGAACCATGCAGGCCAGCACGTTTAAACTCAGCAATCCCAATAAACCGCGAAACCACCAGGCGTGGTAAAGATCGCCCAAACCGACGGTTTGATATAACATCTGCACCAAGGGCGACGCAGAAGATACGGCTCGTTCCTGGGGAATGAGCGTTCCCACAACGGCAAGAGCTGCTATCAGCAGCAGCAGGGCAATTCCCGTATTCATCGAAGTGAATCTTTGCCAAAATGTTTTTTGCTTCATTGCCTCACCTCGAATTCTTTTA
>NZ_JAQUZF010000170.1:0-3971 GCF_028691475.1 Anaeromusa sp. | reverse complement strand
AAATGTTAATTTTCCATAACAATTATGCAATAATTCATAAAAAAATAACTATAAAAAAGTTGACTAGCATCTTTTAGTTTTGCGTGGTACAATAAAAATGCACGTACACTGAATACACGTGAAAACTTTAATTTGTTTCAGAGACGGTGCAAAGCCTTTACAATGTTACAGGAAAGATGTATATTAAAAATAATTGATATATATTCTTTCCACTATTTTTTTTAGTAATATTCATAAAAATACACTTAGAGAAAAGAGAGGGGAATTTAGTCAATGAAGAAAATGAAAACAATGGATGGCAACACTGCAGCGGCGTACGTATCGTATGCTTTTACCGAAGTAGCTGCGATTTTCCCAATCACTCCTTCTTCGCCGATGGCGGAGCATGTGGATGAATGGGCTGCTCAAGGGAAGAAAAATCTTTTCGGTCAGCCTGTTCGCGTGGTAGAAATGCAGTCCGAAGCCGGCGCTGCCGGTGCGGTGCATGGCTCTTTGCAAGCTGGCGCTTTGACGACCACTTATACGGCGTCGCAGGGCCTGCTGCTGATGATTCCTAATATGTATAAAATTGCCGGCGAATTGCTGCCGACCGTTTTCCATGTCAGCGCACGTGCGTTGGCTGCCAACTCTTTGAATATTTTCGGCGATCATCAGGACGTGATGGCTGCTCGTCAGACCGGTTTTGCCATGCTGGCTTCCAACAGCGTGCAGCAATCCATGGACATGGCCTTGGTAGCTCACTTAACCGCTCTGAAAGGCCGCATTCCTTTTGTGCATTTCTTTGACGGCTTCCGTACTTCCCATGAAATTCAGAAGATTGAGCTCATCGACTATGAAGATATGGCGAAGGTAACCGACTTTGAAGCTGTTGATGCATTCCGCCGCAACGCTTTGAATCCGGATCATCCGGTAATTCGCGGTACCGCACAGAATCCGGACATCTACTTCCAGGAACGTGAAGTTTCTAATAGCTTCTATGAGGCTATTCCTGAAATGGTAGAAGCTTACATGCAGGAAGTGTATAAAATTACTGGCCGTGAGTATCATTTGTTTGATTACTACGGCGATCCTGAAGCAGATCGTTTGATCATTGCTATGGGTTCCGGCTGTGAAGCGATTGAAGAAACAATCGATTATTTGCGCAGCAAAGGTGAAAAAGTGGGTCTGCTGTCGATTCATCTGTATCGTCCTTTCTCCATTTCTCACTTCTTCAAATATATTCCTAAGACGGTTAAGAAAATTGCCGTACTGGATCGCACCAAAGAACCTGGCTCTCAGGCTGAACCTTTATTCCAGGACGTTAAAACGGCGTTCTACAATGTCAAAGATTGGCAGCCTGTTATCGTCGGCGGCCGTTATGGCTTGGGTTCCAAAGAATTCACGCCAGCTCATGTGGTTTCGGTCTTCGATAACCTCAAAGCTGCACAGCCGAAAGACGGCTTCACCGTCGGTATTGTCGACGATGTGACCAATTTGAGCCTGCCGTTGCCGACAGAGGATCTCGATACTACTCCTGCTGGCACGAAAGCCTGTAAGTTCTGGGGCTTGGGTTCCGACGGCACCGTCGGCGCCAACAAGAGCGCCATTAAAATTATCGGCGACCATACGGACATGTATGCGCAAGGCTACTTCGCCTATGACTCCAAGAAGTCCGGCGGCGTTACCATGAGTCACTTGCGTTTTGGTAAATCTGCCATTAAATCGCCTTATCTCATCAACAAAGCTGACTTCATCGCCTGCCACAACCAGGCCTATGTCTACAAGTACAATGTTCTTGACGGCTTGAAGCCAGGCGGCAGCTTCCTCTTGAACTGCATCTGGAACGAAGCAGAGCTGGAAACGCATCTGCCGGCGGCCATGAAGCGCTTCATTGCCAAAAACAATATTTCCTTCTACACTCTGGACGCTGTGAAGATTGGTAATCAAATCGGTCTGGGCAGCCGCATTAACATGATCATGCAATCGGCGTTCTTTAAAATTGCCGACATCATTCCTGTGGAAGACGCCATTAAGTATCTGAAAGATGCTGTGGAAAAATCCTATGGCAAAAAAGGTCAGAACGTTGTTGACATGAACAATGCAGCCATCGACCAAGGCGTTAACGCTATTGTCAAAATCAACGTTCCCGCTTCTTGGGCGGATGCGCCGAACGATCTGGCTTGCGCCGAAGGCGTCAAACCGGAATTTGTTGAAAAAGTAGTTGACCCCATGAATCGTCTGGAAGGCGACAGCCTCCCTGTGAGCACTTTCGTAGGCGTAGAAGACGGTACCTTCCCGGTAGGCACTTCTGCTTATGAAAAACGCGGCATTGCCGTGAACGTGCCGGAATGGCAAGTTGACAAGTGTATCCAATGTAACCAGTGCGCTTATGTTTGTCCTCATGCAGTTATCCGTCCGGTGCTGATGAACGACGAAGAAGTTAAAAATGCTCCGGAAGGTATCCAAACCAAGCCGGCTGTAGGCGCTAAAGAACTTCATTTCCATCTGGCTATTTCTCCGCTGGATTGCACCGGTTGCGGCAACTGCGCCCAGGTGTGCCCTGCAAAAGAAAAAGCATTGATCATGAAACCTTTGGAAAGCCAGCTTTCCAATTGCAACGAGCGTTGGAACTATGCAACGAAAGAAGTGTCTGTGAAAGCTAACCCTGTGAACAAGCTGACGGTTAAAGGCAGCCAGTTCGAACAGCCGCTGCTCGAGTTCTCCGGCGCCTGCGCAGGCTGCGGCGAGACTCCTTACGTCAAATTGGTAACGCAGCTCTTCGGCAATCGCATGATGGTAGCCAATGCTACGGGTTGTACTTCCATCTGGGGCGCCAGCGCTCCGTCCATGCCGTACTGCACCGACCGCGAAGGTCATGGTCCGGCTTGGGCTAACTCCCTCTTCGAAGACAATGCTGAGTTTGGTTTAGGCATGCTCTTTGGTACTAATGCAGTTCGGGCTAAACTGGCTGACGATGTAGCAGAAGCTCTTAAATTGGATCTTGATGCGGAACTGAAAGCCGCTATGACCGATTGGCTGGAGAAAGTCGATAGCAGCGAAGGCACTCGTGAGCGTGCTGCTCGTCTGGCTGCCGCTTTGAAAGGCAACGAAGGCAAAGCGCCTGTGCTGGCGGAAATCGCTAAAAACAGCGACTTCTTCACCAAGCGTTCTCAGTGGGTATTCGGCGGCGACGGCTGGGCTTATGATATCGGCTACGGCGGTCTTGACCATGTATTGGCTTCCGGCGAAAACATCAACGTGCTGGTTCTGGATACCGAAGTGTACTCCAATACTGGCGGTCAGTCCTCCAAATCGACCCCGGCAGCGGCTATCGCTCAGTTTGCCGCTAGCGGTAAGAAAACCAAGAAAAAAGATCTCGGCATGATGGCCATGTCCTATGGCTATGTATATGTGGCGCAGATTGGCATGGGCGCGGACAAAAACCAAACCCTCAAAGCCATTGCTGAAGCTGAAGCATATCCGGGTCCGTCCCTGATTATCGCTTATGCTCCATGTATTAACCACGGCCTGAAACAAGGCATGGGCTGCAGCCAGGAAGAAACTAAAAAAGCTGTGGAATGCGGCTACTGGTCCTTGTATCGCTTCAATCCGGAGCTTGCTGAGCAAGGCAAGAATCCTTTCACCTTGGATTCTAAAGAGCCTACTGGTGACTTCCAAGCCTTCCTTAAAGGCGAAGTCCGTTATGCTTCTCTTCAGAA
This sequence comes from Anaeromusa sp., assembly GCF_028691475.1. Classification (NCBI taxonomy): domain Bacteria; kingdom Bacillati; phylum Bacillota; class Negativicutes; order Selenomonadales; family Sporomusaceae; genus Anaeromusa; species Anaeromusa sp. Next base: position 273 of record NZ_JAQUZF010000170.1, on the reverse strand, counting down.
GCAGAACCCGGATAATGCGCAAGCATTGTTCGCCAAAACAGAAAAAGATGCCGCTGATCGTCGCGCTACCTACAAGCGCCTCGCTGACGCATAATTGCTTAAAGCAAAAAGAATGGCCGGTCCCTTGCGGGGCCGGCTGTTTTTTGTCGGTTCTATGTCAATGGTTGGGGTAAAAGCATAAAGTAATGTTGGCAGCGAGGATGCAAATTCTCGCTGCTATCTATTTTTAGTAACCGCAAGATAGAGGATGCGGTTACGCATTCGCTCAAAATT
>NZ_JAQUZF010000169.1:0-4012 GCF_028691475.1 Anaeromusa sp. | reverse complement strand
GGAAAATTCCCGTCGGCCTCGCAATATAGATCGACTACCTCATACCCTAAGGAATTATACAACGCAGGCGCAAACGGCGCGGTCGCCCCGCAGCCTGCGTCGACAACTACTTTCAGTTTACCCGGGGCGGCTTTGGCGGCGGTATCCCGCAGATAGGCTTTGGCTACGTCCCAGCTTTCCAGCGAACCCTCTGCACGCACGCACGCTTTCTCCCCAACCAAAGAGGCAATATGAGCCACCTCTTCTTCTCTCACCGGCAACGGGCCCAAGACCAGCTTAAAGCCGTTATAGGGCGCCGGATTGTGACTGGCGGTAATCATAACGCCGCCTTCGGCTTCGCTTTGACGCAGCGCATAATAAAACACCGGCGTCGCCACCGTGCCAATGTCCAGCACCCGACAGCCGGAAGCCGCCAGTTCACGGCATAAAATCGGCTTTAAACGCGGCGTAGACAAACGAATATCGCCGCCGACCACCACGGTTTTTCCGGTTAACATCACGCCCAGCGCTCTGGCAATATCCGTTACTGTCGCGTCGTCTAAATCCCTATCGGCAATGCCGCGAATGTCGCAGGCGTGATAAATATTGTGTTTCATGAAGACTCCTTCTGTAGTGCTTGCATAATAGCCACACCCGCACTGGCGCCAATGCGGTCGGCGCCGGCGGCAATCATCGCCCGAACCTGCTCCAGCGTGCGAATGCCGCCGGAAGCTTTGATCTGCGCAGCATCGCCTACGGTCCGGCGCAGCAGCTGTATATCTTCTACCGTAGCGCCGCCGCTGCCAAAGCCTGTGGAGGTTTTTACAAAATGAGCGCCCCCTCTGAGAGCCGCCAGCGCCGCTTGGCATTTTTCATCATCATCCAGACAGCAGGTTTCCAAAATGGCTTTAACAATTTTACCTTCCGCCGCCTCTACGACGCTATGCACATCGTTGGCCACCGCATCCCATTGGCCGCTCTTCGCCGCCCCTAGGGAAATGACCATATCGATCTCATCCGCCTTGCAGCGCACGGCTTGGCGCGTTTCTTCCTCTTTTACCCAAGTCAAGTTAGCGCCTAACGGGAACCCCACGACAGTAGCCACCTTGACGCCGCTGCCAGCCAAAAGATGCGCCGCTAAATCCACATAGACCGGATTGACGCATACGGCGGCAAAACCATACATTGCCGCCTCTTCGCACAGATCCCGGATATCATCGGGAGTCGCCGTCGCCTTAAGCAAGGTATGATCAATATAGGAAGCCAATTTCCGCATGGTGATTCCTCCTTTTTTACTTTACAGGGTGATATTCTTTTATTTTACCAGAGGCGAGCAAAACAGAAAAGCCGTCCTTCGCAAGAAGGACGGCTCGCAATGCGAACTATAAAGAAATAGTGCGATGGTGCAATGCGTGAGTGCGATTAATTGCGCGCTTGCGCTTGTTGCTTTTTCTGGCAGGCCGGACAGATGCCATAGAAATAGAACTGCTGGCCTGATAAAACATAGTCCGTTTTGTCGCTGACCTGTTTCACAAAAGCGCTGGCGTCAATATCATGCATGTCATCCACGCGACCGCAATCCATGCAACGTACATGAGGATGGTTTTCGACGGTCGCATCGTAGCGGAAGCTGTCTTCGCCTACATTGAGCACCTGTACCATGCCAATTTCCCGCAAAATCTCGATAGTCTTGTACACAGTGGCCAAGCTCATCGTCGGATAATGGGGCTGCAATTCGTTGAAAATCGCTTCGGCGCAGGGATGCTGTGTCGTGTTAGACAAAACCTGATAAATCGCCAGACGTTGAGGGGTTACTTTGAATCCTTTCTCCCGCAAGAGAGCTGCTACGGAGAAATCCATTATTCATCACACCTACTTCATAAATCTTTTAGCTTACTAGTAATTATTATCCTTTGAGTTTAATTGAATTTTACTATGGTTTGCAATGCCTGTCAAGCATTTCATAAGGGTAATATTACCATTCCCCAGAGCATTCGTCTAGTCTTAGACACATATTTCCTAAAAGAATCTCTTTGCCAACAACAATCATGGTCTATGCTATAATAAAAAGACTGTATATGACAAGGCTGGTGAAATATATGAAACTAGAACAAATCCCCGGCATTCTCGCCCAGGAGCTACGCATTGCGCCGCACCAGGCGAACGCCACGATCTCCCTCTTGGACGACGGCAATACTGTCCCGTTCATCGCACGGTATCGCAAAGAAGCAACCGGCGAGCTGGACGAAGAACAAATCCGTCTCATTGAAGAACGCTTCGCGTATCTGCGCAATTTGGCCAAACGTCAAGAAGAAATTCTCGCTTCCATTGAGGAGCAGCAAAAGCTGACGCCTGAACTTCAGGCAGCTATCGAGAAAACCACCAAGCTGCAAGAACTGGAGGATCTCTATCTTCCATATCGCCCCAAAAAGCGCACACGGGCGCAAATCGCCCGCGAAAAAGGTCTCGAGCCTCTGGCCGATCTGCTGCGCCAGCTTCCTGCCGGAAAAAGCCCTGACGAAGCGGCCGCTGCTATGCTGGCTGCGTTGCCGGATATTGAAACGGCAGAAGAAGCGCTAGCCGGAGCCTCGGATATTATTGCAGAACAAACCTCAGAAGATGCTTCTATCCGCGCCTGGCTGCGCAAAGAACTGTGGCAAAAAGGCGAAATCACTGCGGAATTTGCCGTTGAGGAAGAAGCCGCTAAAGAAGTTCTGGCCTATAAAGACTACCGTGAACCGGTAAAACGCATGCCGTCCCATCGTATTCTCGCCATCAATCGCGGTGAAAAGAAGGAGCTTCTCAAGGTACACTTAGTAGCGCCGCACGAAGAGTTTATCGCCGCTTTGTGCCGAAGAATCATTTCCTCGCCCAATGGCGCCTCGGAGTGGCTGGCCTCGGCCATTGCCGACGGCTATAAGCGTCTGCTTTTCCCTGCCTTGGAGCGGGAAATCCGCAATCTCCTCTCGGAGCACGCCGAAAAGCAAGCCATCCGCGTCTTCAGCCTCAACCTGCGCCAATTGCTGTTGCAGGCTCCCTTAGCCGGACATACCGTAATCGGCCTTGACCCTGGCTACCGCACCGGCTGCAAGGTGGCTGTCATCGACCCTACGGGGGCGGTTCTGGAGACAACGACCATTTACATTACCCATTCGGCGGCGCAAAAACAGCAGAGCGCCCAAAAAGTGCTGGATCTCTGTCACCGCCATAAGATCACGCTGGCAGCCATCGGCAATGGCACAGCTTCCTTTGAAACAGAGGAGTTTGTCGCCAACCTCATTGCCGAGCATCAACTGCCGCTGCGCTATCTCATCGCCAACGAAGCCGGCGCCTCGGTCTACTCCGCCTCTAAGCTGGCCCGGGAGGAAATGCCGGACTTGGATGTTTCGATTCGCGGCGCTGTTTCCATCGCCCGCCGCATCCAGGATCCTTTAGCCGAGCTGGTCAAGATCGAACCCAAGGCCATCGGCGTCGGCCAGTACCAGCATGATGTCGATCAAAAGGAGCTAGCCCACACGCTAGACGCTGTTGTTGAGTCAGCGGTTAACCATGTAGGCGTAGAATTAAACACCGCCTCGGGAGCGTTGCTGCGTCATGTAGCCGGCATTAATGCGACTGTCGCTAAAAACATTGTAGCTCACCGCGAGGTCAACGGCCCCTTCCGGCAGCGTAAAGAGCTGCTGAAGGTCGCCCGTCTGGGTCCTGCTGCCTATACGCAATGCGCAGGGTTCCTCCGTTTGGCCGCTTCTCCCCATCCGCTAGATAATACGCCGGTCCATCCGGAATCTTACTCTTTGGCGGAAAATCTGCTCGCCAAGCTGGGCTTCACCTTAAAAGATTTGAATCATAAAGACCGTCTGACCACGCTGCAGGCGCAAGCGCCTCAGGCCGATGTCGCCAAGCTAGCCAAGGAGCTCGAAGCTGGCGAACCCACGGTCCGTGATATTCTGGCGGCTCTAGCCAAGCCGGGCCGCGATCCCCGGGAAGACGTACCGCTGCCGCTCACGCGTCAGCAGGTAGTCAAGCTGTCCGA
>NZ_JAQUZF010000168.1:0-4028 GCF_028691475.1 Anaeromusa sp. | reverse complement strand
GCTATCTTTTGCCAGCCTTGAGGGAAAATCAGAGAAGCCTGCTATCCCTGCGCAATAAAGTCTTGTGTAACAGCAAAATCATCTCGTTAAATAACCTTCATAAAGTGGCTTTCCTCTATCATTCGCGTTATGATAAAGGTTATTATTGAAACTCCAAGGAGGCCGGTTTTATGTTTGAATCCAGTATACCTCTGCTTATCATCCTTTTTTTAGCTTTCTTCGGCAGCAATTACAGTGTCTTTATCGCTGCTTTGCTTTTACTGCTAATCAAGTGGCTGGGCTTTGAAGCCTGGCTGGCTCCGGTGGAAGCGCACGGCATCTCCGTTGGAATTACCATTTTGACGATGGCGATTCTGGTCCCCATCGCTCAAGGCAAGCTGACTACTTCCATGCTTTTGGACGCCTTCAAATCGCCAGTAGGCCTTGTGGCTATCGCTGTAGGCATCTGGGTGTCGCACCTGGCAGCGCAAGGAATTCCTTTTATGCGCGAAACGCCGGAAGCCGTCAGCGCCTTGATCGTCGGCACCATTGCCGGCGTCTGTCTCTTTCACGGTCTAGCTGTCGGCCCTTTGATTGCCGGCGGCTTAGTCTCTTTAGTAATCAGTCTGGCCGGATTTTTCAAGGCGTAAGCGCCGAACGAAACACCAAAGAAATCCAAAAGCCTTCACAGAGAAGCACTGGGTTCTGCGCCAAAGCGCAGAACCCAGTGCTTCATGTCTTTTTATCGCTTGTCGTCATCAAGCAGTTCCATCAGTTCCTGATAGTCCTGCTCCAGCTTGCCAAACTCTTCCGCCAGATTCAGCGCCGTCAATACTGCTACTTTGGCTACGGACAGCCTCGGATTACTGCGCGCCAGCTGACGCATTCTCTGGTCAACCGTCGCAGCAATCTTCCGCACGGCTTCGGCTTCCATATCCCCCTTCAGAGTATAGGCTTCGCCAAAAATTTCCACCGTCACTTTGCACTTGTTTTTATCCATCTCGTCACCTGGCACTTTATGCGTATTTCATCTTAGACTTTCATTCGACAAGAACAAACTAATTCCTTCCCAAGACAAAACGCAATCTTCCTATTGGCGCAGCTCGCAGCCAAAACGCTCATGAAGGCGGCTGATGATTTTTTGAATCACCGTTTCCACTTCTTCGTCGGTCAGCGTTTTCTCAGCAGACTGGAACAGCAGCGAGAAAGCCAGGCTGCGTTGGTTCGCAGGCAAGCGGTCTCCTTTATACAAATCAAAAAGAGTAACCTGCTTTAGCAAGGCGCCGCCAACCTTACTGATTTCCTGCTCTAAGACGCCTGCAGAAATTTCATCGGAAGTAACAAAGGCCAAATCCCGCTGCATACCCGGGAATTTAGGCAGCGCCGTGTAGGTTGGCAGACGTTTCCACAAAGGAAGCACGGCTTCCAAGGACAGTTCACAAAGGAATACCGGCGCCCGCAGGCCAAAAGCCTCCCGCGTATCGGGGTGGACTTCACCAACCCAGCCCAGCTCCTTGCCGCCAGGATAAACAATACGAGCACAGCGGCCCGGATGCAATGCCGGATGAACCGCCTTTTCAAAAGAGGCCTTGGTTAAGCCCAGCGAAGCGAGAAGCTGTTCCGCCAAGCCCTTGGCATCATAAAAGTCGACAGGTTCTTGACCTTGGTTCCAGCCCTGAGGCTGTCTTCTGCCAGTCAACGCAGCACACAGCATCCAGGGCTCTTGAGGCAGCATATCCATAGGCAAGTTTTCCGGCAAATATACCGCGCCGATTTCAAACAAGCGGACATCTTCATTGCGGCGAGCCACATTGCGACCTACCATTTCCAGCATATTCCCCAACAGCGTAGTACGCAAAATGGGGAATTCATCGGTAATGGGGTTTAATACTGGCACTGCCTTGCGGCGCAGGTCTTCCGCCTCCAAACGCAAAGCGTCAAACACTTTGGGATGAGAAAAACTGAAGGATATGCCTTGCATAAAGCCGGCAGCCACGCATTGCTGCGTAAGCAGGTCTACCAAATCATGGCGCTGGCTTTGCCCGCCAGGCGCTACCGCCGCTGCAGGCAGGGAAGCTTGAATCTGCTCAAAGCCATGCATGCGAGCAATTTCTTCCGAAATATCAGCCATTCCTTCCACGTCATCGCGCCAAGAAGGAACACCCAAGGTAACGGTATCGCCTTCTACCTGCAGAATGGTGAAATACAGGCGCTGCAAAATATCATTCATGCAGCCTGCTGACAAGGCGGTTCCCAAACGGCGATTTACCTCAGCTACGGAAAAAGAAACCGTTCTCGGCTCTTGCACTACCGGGTAGGCATCAGCATACCCGGGCGCAATACGGCAAGCCCCCATTTCCTGGAGCAACTGCGCCGCCCGATCCAGAGCGTCTGTTGCACGCGCCACATCGGTACCGCGTTCAAAACGCCCCGAAGCCTCCGAGCGCAAGCCCAGCTGACGAGCCGTTCTCCGGATGTTCGCCCCTTGAAAATGAGCGGCTTCCAAAATGACCGTTTGCGTAGCCTCGGTTACTTCGCTGTCAAAACCGCCCATGACGCCGGCCAAGCCTGCGGGCCCTTCGGCGTCAGCAATAACAAGCATGCTGGCATTCAGTTTTCTTTCTACCGAATCCAGCGTCACCAGTTCTTCCCCTTCGTTAGCCAGCCGTGCCGTCAAAGAAGCGCCTCGCACGCGCGAAGCGTCATACGCATGCAAAGGTTGGCCCATTTCCAGCATGACAAAGTTGGTCACGTCCACAACATTGCTAATGGAACGCATACCTGCCGCTTCAACCCGTCTGGCCAGCCATTCCGGCGAAGGACCCACTTTTACATCATGCAGCACTCGCGCGGCAAAACGGCGGCACAACTCCGGACAAGCCGTTTGCACGGTCACGGTTTCACTTGCTTGGGGTAAAGCCGCATCCTCTTGCACTTTAATTTCCGGTAATTTTAAAGAAGCTCCTGTCAAAGCCGCGACTTCCCGCGCCAAACCAATAACGCTGAAGCAGTCAGGACGATTAGCCGTCAGTTCAAAGCCCAAAATAACCTGATTTAAGCCCAGCACATCTTGAATGCCTTGGCCAATGGCCGTATCAGCCGGCAGAATAAAAATGCCGCTGCGCTGCTCCTCCGGCAGTTCTTCCGAATCAATCCCCAGCTCCTTAGCGGAGCAAAGCATGCCGTAAGAAGGCTCGCCCCGCAGCTTGCTTGCTTTAATCGACACTCCGTTCGGCAAGTGCGCCCCTTCCAAGGCGACAGGAATTACATCCTTTTCTTGTACATTTGCAGCGCCGGTCACAATTTGCAGCAACTCCGCTGCGCCGACATTAACGCGGCAAATACGCAGTTTATCTGCATTAGGATGGGGCAAAATCTCCTCAATTTTGCCAACCACCACTTTTTCCAAACCTTGTCCCTGGTATTCAATTTCCTCTACAGGAATACCCGCCATGGTCAATGCATCCGCCAATTCTTGCGGCGCAGTCTGAATCGTTACATAGTCATTAAGCCATTCAATGGATGTGCGCATGAGTATCCTCCTTTGTACAATTAAAACTGCCGCAAAAAGCGAACGTCATTTTCATAAAACAACCGCAAATCGTCAATGCGGTATAAAAGCATGGCAATGCGTTCCACACCCATGCCAAAAGCAAAGCCTTGCACCTTATTCGGATCATAGCCGCTCAACTCCAGCACCCGAGGATGCACCATACCAGAACCCAAAATCTCCAGCCAGCCGGTTTGCTTGCAAACCCGGCAGCCTTTACCCTGGCAAATCACGCAGGAAATATCCACCTCTGCGCTCGGCTCCGTAAACGGGAAGAAACTGGGCCGGAAGCGAACCCCTGTATTAGCTCCAAAAATTTCCCGAATGAAAAGTTCCAAGGTTCCTTTTAAATCGGCAAAATTAATCTCTTTATCAATAACCAAGCCTTCTACCTGATGGAACATCGGCGAGTGCGTGGCGTCGTAATCACAGCGATATACTTTGCCAGGCGCAATAATCCGCACCGGACTATTCGGCTCGCTGGCTTGCATAACCCGCG
>NZ_JAQUZF010000167.1:0-4059 GCF_028691475.1 Anaeromusa sp. | reverse complement strand
GTAAAAATCTGCGGCAAGAACTCACGCATGCCGATTTTACCTACAATATAATTTCCCGCCCAAATAAGTACAACCATCCACAAAGCCAATTCCAAGCCCCAAGCGCGACGCACCGCTTCACCTCCTACAAAGAACGGCCGCACTTTTCTAAGCGCGGCCGTCATTGACGCAAAATATTACTTATTCCATTTATGCCGTTGCTGACGTCGCGCGGAACCACCACCGCCACCGCCGCTGCGGCTGCGGTATATCATCCAGCCCACTAAACCTAATACGGCAAAATTCCCCATCCAAGCCTCTAAAATTCCCAAGTCCACAACTACATTGATCGCCGTTAATGCGCCCAAAAGCTTCATGCTATGAGGCACATTCACCAGAGGATCCCGTTTCAGCACCTGATATGCGGCGCCAAGAATCACCAAATCAATGCCCACCCAAATTAAAGGGTGTACCAGCAGCATTTTTATCAGGCTGCCGCCCATTAGCAGGGCAAATACTATTAACCACGTCTGATTCACAGGCACTGTTTCCTCCTCATTCTTCTTTGCCTCTTATCCTATCATCCTCTGGTTACCCGCGTCAACCGCCGCGTCAAATTCCTTCTTGGACCAGCTTCCGATATTCCGCTAGCAACCGCAAGGTGAGCGCTCCCGGCTTGCCATTCCCGATTGTTTGCCGCCCCAGCTTGACTATAGGCATCACTTCTGTGCTGGTTCCTGTTAAAAAGACTTCATCCGCTCCATAAGCAAATTCAGGGGTAACGGCTTTCTCCAAAACGGCGAGGCCTAAAGGTTTAGCGATTCGGTCTAAGACAATCTGCCGGGTAATACCTGGCAAGATCAAATTATTCAAAGGATGCGTCCATAACACTTCATCCTTAACGACAAAACAGTTGCTTGACGTACCTTCCGTAATTTTCCCGTCTCGCACCAGCACGGCCTCATAGCAGCCAGCCTCTTTCGCTTCTTGTTTACCGAGGATGTTCGGCAATAAGTTCAAGGATTTAATATCGCAGCGCAGCCAACGGATGTCGTCCAATACCAGCGCCGAAACACCTTGCAGATGCACATCCTCCTCCGTCTGCGCCTGCGGGCGAATAGTCATCGTGAGAACCGGACAGCTCTGTTTAGGAAAAGCATGACTTCGCGGCGCTGCTCCCCGCGTAAGTTGCAAGTAGATGGCGCCATCAGCAATGCCGCTTTCCCGTATTAACTGCTCGTGCATCTCTTGAAATTCTTCCATCGTATAGGTGACTGGAATTCGCAATTCTCGTAACGAACGATATAAGCGAAACATATGCGCTTCAAAAGCAATCAATCGCCCCTGATGAACTTTGGTAACTTCATACACACCATCGCCAAATTGATAGCCCCGATCTTCCAACAATACTACTTCTTGATCTAATTCCACAATACGTCCGTCAATATACCCCAAAGCCTTCATGTTCGTCTTCCTTTCCTGTCCTCTGATTAATGATAATCATCTTCTATAATGCTCTCGCTCTTGACCGCAGCTTCTCATGCTTTTAGTATAGTAGTATGCTTGAAGAGCGTCAAATGACCTTTTTCTAATAATTTGACATTTTCCAATCTATCAGTACCTATAGTTTCGCAAATACAGCGATAATCGAGGTGTTTCATGGCCAAAATACACTTATTTTCTCTAGAAGCCACTAGAGGCATTGCTATGCTTGGAGTAGTCGGCATTCACACAGGCGCTTTTTCTCTTTCCTATGCGCAGCCGGATATTCATCTGTTCGCCCTGTTGGAAATCGCCAGCCGTTTTAGCGTACCCATCTTTTTTTTCATTTCCGCCTTCGGCTTATTTTTAAACGATGACTTGGAGCAACCTTTTCAATACGGGCGCTTTCTGATTCGGCGCCTACGGACCGTTCTGATTCCCTATCTTACCTGGTCTCTTCTCTATATGACACACTATACTTACACAAGCGGCGACGAGCACATCTGGGATGATCCTTTTTTACAATCTTATTTCCTCTTTGGCTTAGGATCCTATCAACTATATTTTTTGGTCATCTTGCTTTGGTTTTATCTCTTCATGCCTTTGTGGCGTCCTCTAGTGCGCCAGCTATCCGGCAAAAGGATCTGGCTGCTTCCCTGCCTTTTTTTTCTGCAGATGGCCTTCAACTATTGGTCCTACGCCCTCTTCCGTCCGCATGAAGAAGATTACTGGCTGAATTTACTTCTCCAATACCGCCTCAGTTACTGGCCGTGGCATTATGTATTTCTCTTTTTACTAGGAGGTGTTTGCGCCGTCCGTGTATCTCAATTTCGCAAGCTCCTGCAACGATATTTTTCATCCCTGTCTTTTGCCGCTTTGGCTTCTTTGGGCCTATTGCTTGGCTACTACTACATACTGGTCCTTCAGTTGTCTTATTCTCTGGAAGACGCTGTCAATGCCGCGCAGCAGCTCAGCCCCCCCGGCATGCTGTATACCCTTGGCGCCACCTTTTGGCTCTTCGCCCTCTTTGATCGTCCCCTGCCCGGCTCGCTTTCCTGGCTCCTTTCCCTTTTGGGACGGCATTCTTACTTCGTATACCTCGTGCATCCTTTTTTTATGTACTATGCCATGGAATGGCTTACCGACGCTTCGCTGGAACTGACTCCGGAACGCATTCCTCTCTTTTTCCTCTGGGCTGCCGGCGGCAGTCTCTGCGCCGCCATAGCCTTTCGTTTTCTCAGCCGCTTTATCCCCGGACTCTCCTGGATTCTCACCGGTTCTGGATCTCGTCGATGAAAGAAAAAAAGAAGAAGCGTAAAAGGGCTCTCGCTCTTACGCTTCTTCTTTTCATTTCTGATCACATAGTTTACTTGATTGCATGCTCGCATAAAATAGCATGCGCCTCGTCCGCTTCCGATTCAAGAACCAGAATCTCATGCAAGCCGTCATTGGCGGCTGCCATGGCACCCGCAGGCCGGATGTTGGCCAAAATTCCTTCTTGGCACAGCAACTCTTTCAGTTGTTCCGCCTGAGCACGGTTTGTGGCAATATAAATGACAGTCCACATACGCTTTTCTTTGCCTCCTAAATTCCTGGCTCGCTGTAATTCAGCCTCTTTTGGTCTCTTCCACTGCCCGGATCAACGCCGGGATGATTTCCAACACATCTCCCACAATACCAATGTCGGCCATGCGAAAAATGGGAGCATCCGGATCTTTGTTCACAGCCACCACAATATCGGCACCGCCAATGCCAGCCAAATGCTGCACCGCACCGGAAATTCCACATGCAAGATACAGTTTAGGTCCAACGGCTTTACCGCTTTGGCCCACTTGGACCACATGCGATTGCCAGCCCGCATCTACCGCCGCCCTGGAGGCGGCTACAACACCACCCATAGCGTCAGCCAACTGCTGCAGCAATTGAAAATTTTCAGCACTGCCCATGCCTCGGCCTCCGGCAATAATAACCGAAGCTTCCTCCAGCTTGACTGCCGCCATCTTTCCAGGTCGAAATTCTAAGATTTTCGCCGCCAGCGACGGCAAGAGCACTTCTTGACGAACGGAAGAACCGCTTCGTCCCGGTTGTTGCCTGGGCCGCTTAAAAATTCCAGGCCGCACCGTTCCCATTTGCGGATATTTATCGCTGACAATGGTTGCCATAATGTTACCGCTAAAAGCCGGCCGCGTCCAAACAATTCGCCCCGAATCCTCTTGATAGGCCACACTGGTGCAATCTGCGGTCAACCCAGTTTGCAGTCTTGCTGCAACCCGAGGCGCCAAATCCCGCCCATTGGCCGTAGCGCCCAAAAGGAGGGCTGCTGGCTTATGCTCTGCCGCCAAGCTGCTCAGAGCGCTTGCATGCCCATCTGTAGTATACGGCTGCAAGCCGGGCGCTATCGCATTGTAAACCAAATCTGCGCCGTAAGCAAAAAGAAAGGGTTCCCATTCCTGGGTTCCATACGAACAGACAACAGCCGCCAAGCTCTGCCCAGCGGCATCAGCCAACGCCCGACCGACTCCCAAAAGTTCTAAGGAAACACCCCGGAGATCACCCGGTCCGTTTCCTTCTATATATACCCAGATATCCTGCCATGCC
>NZ_JAQUZF010000166.1:0-4102 GCF_028691475.1 Anaeromusa sp. | reverse complement strand
AAAAAAGCAGTACGAGCGATTTGCTCGTACTGCTTTTTATTCTGGAAATAATGCTGAAAATTACAAGACTTTCAAGTGTTGAGAGGTCTCTGCGTAAAACGGACAGCTAAAATTCTCAAATACCATTACCGCCGTAGCCCTCAGTCGTACCCTCCCTCTACTCCTTTTACTCTTGTTCGTCTATGGTTCCTGCGTTACTCCGCAGCCGCGTTGGCGTCTTGGGCGGTAACGCCAGGGGCTGGAAGAGCAATCGGCGCAGGATTGCCAGGCTTTTCCACAGGCGGCGCCGTGGCACGCCAGGCCGTTACCGGCGGTTGGGGTACAGTGGGCTGGGGTGGCGCTGTTTTAATATAGCTAAGGGTGCGGAAGATATTCTGAGAGTAGTTTTTACCTGGAACGGCCCAGCGTCCGTTTAGATCTTCCCAATTGGAACAGCGGCCAAACTTATCGGGATGCGCTTTTAACAGCTCGTAACGAGGATCTACGATAGCCAAAGACGGCTGTCGGGAAGAAGCATAGCCTAAGAGATGCTGGATTTGGGCGCGGACGCCGATTTGGGGCGAATCGAAGAAGGCGCCTTTGACGCCGCCGCCGGTAGTGCCGATGCCGGCGTAATTATTTTGTTCCGGTACGACGTCGCCGCCATAACGGAAACAGTCGGTTTCCAAAATGGCTTGGGAAATCGCCAAATCCGGACGAATTCCCTCACGGGAGGCTTCTTCATAGTAGTACCCCACAAGCTCCGCTACGGTGCAATTGAGCTTGGGCTGGGGATTGCGCTGCAAAATATAAGCTACAATCTGTTCTGGAGGGACTTGGGCTTGGCCGAAAATGGGGGTTTTATCTTCTTTTTCCGGTTTTTCCGGCGGTGTTTTTAAGGAAGCAAGGATGCTTTGAATACGCTGGGAGAACGGTGAGGGCTCTTCGACGGCCACGGCAGCTCCTTCCTTTTTCGCGTCCTTTGCCTTAGCTTTGGAGGCAGAGTCTGCCGGGGCGGCAGAGACGGAAGCGGCAAAACAAAGCAGCAGCAAGCTGCAAAAAAAGAGACGGAAATTCATGAGGACGGGCTCCTTTCATTCAAGCAAACATACAACAATAAACAACGGCATAAATAGTTTAGGAGAGTGAGGCTTGTTCCAGAATGGCTAAAACAAAGCGGGCGCTGTCGTAGAGATCTTTTTCGGCAATGTATTCTTCCGTGGTATGGACTTTTTTCATGCCCACACCCAGAACCGCCGTAGGCACGCCTTTGCGGTTGAAGTGGTTGGCGTCGCTGCCGCCGCCGGTGCCGGTGATATGGACAGGCAAGTTTATCTGATGTGCTGCGGCTACGGCTAGGCTGACAGCAGGGCTGTCGGGAGCCAGGGTGAAGCTGTCGTATTGACGCTGCACGGTGACTTCGGCGCTAGCGCCATATTCTTGGCAGACGCGCTCCACAGTTTCCTTCATATGCCGGCTTTGGGCCTCCAACTTTGCCAGATTGCGGCTGCGGGCTTCGGCTTGAATCTCCACATGATCCGGGACGATATTAGTAGCCGTGCCGCCTTGGATCAAACCGACGTTGGCCGTGGTTTCTTCATCAATGCGGCCGATTTTAAGGGCTGCTAAGGCGTTGCCTGCCGCCTGGATGGCGTTAATGCCTTCTTCAGGGGCTAAGCCGGCATGCGCTTTTTTGCCATGCACAATGGCAGTGATGCTGTCCTGGCCGGGGGCCATAGTGACAATTTCGCCAGGAGCGCCGTCGGCGTCCAAAGCGTAGCCGAAATCGGCTTTGAGCAGCGCGGCGTCCATGTGTTTGGAGCCTTTGAGACCGCCTTCTTCATGGACGGTAAAAACGATTTGCACGGCCCCGTGAGGCTTGCTGCTTTCTTTAAGAGCGCGCAGGCCTTCTAAAATAGCGGTAATGCCTGCTTTGTCGTCGCCTCCCAGAACCGTATCGCCTGCGGACGTAATGCGTCCGTTTTCAAGGCGCGGTTGAATGGAAAGGCAAGGCGAAACGCAGTCCATGTGCGAGGTGAAAAGAACGGTAGGTGCGCTGGCCTTGGTAGCTGGCAAGGTAGCGACCAAATTGCCGCAGTTGCCTTCAAAATGCTGCTGCGCCTGGTCCTCTGAGACAGTGCAGCCGAGAGCTTCCAGTTTGCGGCGCAGCACTTCCGCTACGTCCTTTTCCTGACCGCTGGGGCAGTCCATGCGGACCAGCTCAAAAAATTCTTCCAACATACGTGCTTCGTTAATCATAGTAATGCCTCCTAGATTTATTGTGAAAGTATAGAAGCTACGATTACACAGAGGAACAGAGGAAGGGCCAGAGTAAGCAGAGAGATTGCTTCGCCGCGCTCGCAATGACGCGTTAGGTTCGCTGAGTTACGTCGTTGCGAGGAACATAGTGACGCGGCAATCTCTTCGGGTTCAAAAAATCATACCCTCAGTCGTACCCTCACTTTACTCCTTTTACTCCTGTTCAATCCTCGTGCTTTTCCGTGCATTAGGCTTTGCGCCTCGGCAGAGGGCTTGCTCGCCGAAGCGTTCGCGCAGGGTGTCGAGAGTTTGATACAGCGCTTCTTTGCGCTGGTCTTCTTCCATAAAAAGAGAACCTTGCTGCGTTAAGGGCTCTAACTGGCCGGCAGTAATACCCAGCAAGCGCACGCCTTCCGGCGAAGCCGCTTTTTGCAGCAATTCCTGGGCCGCCTGGAATAAGTCTTCATCGTAGGCCAGCGGCTGCTGGTACGTATGACTGCGGGTGATGGTAGTGAAGGAAGCGAAGCGGACCTTGAGCGTAATGGTGCGGCCGCCGAGTTTGCGGGACCGTAGGCGCTGGCCTACTTTCTGCGCCAGCTGCCGCAGCGCTTCCAGCTTTTCTTCTCTACTCTGTAAGTCCTGGTCGAAGGTGTTTTCATTACCGATGGAGTGGGCTTCCAAGTCAGGTTCTACTGGCCGGTTATCGTGGCCCAAAGCCAGTTCGTGAAGCCAGCTTCCTGTTGTATGGCCAAAGGCGGTTTGCAGCGCTGCCAGAGGCAGTGTGGCAAGCTGGCCGATTTTTTCAATGCCCAGTTGTGTCAGCTTGGCGGCGCTTTTGGGGCCGATGCCCCAAAGTCGGCGAATGGGCAGCGGCGCTAGGAACGACGTTTCTTCGCCGTGGCGCACGATGACATAGCCGTGGGGCTTTTTGAGATCCGAAGCGATCTTAGCGAGAAATTTATTGGGCGCTAAGCCAGCGGAGGCGGTAAGCCCTACTTCCTCGTAGATTCGCTTTGTTAACTGTCGCGGCAGTTCGGCGATGTCCGAGTGCAGCCATTCCATGCCGGTGAGGTCCAAAAACGCTTCATCTAATGACAGTGGTTCCACCAGCGGAGAAAAGTCATTCATGATGCGCCGGATATCTCGCGAGACAGCGGCGTAGTGGCGATGGTTGCAAGGGAGAAAGACGCCCTGCGGGCAGCGGCGTCTGGCTTCGACCATGGGCATGGCCGAGCGTACGCCGAAAAGGCGGGCTTCATACGAGGCGGTGGATACGACACCGCGCTCGCTCAGACCGCCGATAATGACTGCCTGTCCTTTTAGTTCCGGCTGATCCCGCTGTTCCACAGCGGCAAAAAAAGCGTCCATGTCTACATGGGCAATCCATCGTTTCATGCTTTTATCATAGCGTGTTGCGAGGTCTAAGGCAAGGGAGGGCTTGCCAAAATACGTTAGTCTTTGCTATAATCAATCTAAATAAGGAAAAGTCCATAATAAGGCAATGAAGCCTGCTGACTGTGAAATCATAGTTCGGCGGGCTTTTTTATTTTTTTACGTAAAATATGTCGGTTTTTTGACAACCTAAAGAGGATTCTGGTGGTTGAGTTCGAAATAGTGACAAATATGTTTGAAAAATCGATGAATTTCCCTAAAAGGCAGGAGTGAAAAGGATGGATGGCGTAAAAATGCGGGCGGCGAGCGAACGCGGGCTTGTCATTGAATTTGGTCAAGAAATTAATCCGGCTGTTAACGCGCGGGTGCACGGTTTAGCTAAAAAATTAGTGAACGAGTATCCGGAAGTGATCCAAGAAGTGGTGCCTACCTATCGGTCTTTGCTGGTGTATTTTGATCCGCTGCAGATATC